>NZ_JAUOSW010000019.1:0-6139 GCF_030549005.1 Tenacibaculum soleae | reverse complement strand
CTCGCGGATTTTCTATTCAGATTCTATTTACTAAATTAGATGCTTAAAACACGCCACTAATCATACACAAAACCGTTGGTTTTAATGCCAAAAAAACAAGAATTATCAACTTTCAGATTTAAACTGAATAGATAATTCTAATATGAAATGAACTCGAAATAAAATTTGAAGATAAAAAACTATCTTTGTAATAAGAAAAGTTAAGATTATGAATATTGAAACCACGAAATTAGAATTAATGCATCTTTTACTTCAAACACAAAAAGAAAGTATTTTAAGTAAACTTAAATCAGTTTTTGACGAAGAACAAACTGATTGGTGGAATGAAATGTCTCATAATGAACAGGAAGAAATTAAAACTGGTTTAGCTCAAGCTGACAAAGGAGAATACACATCTAATGAAACAGTAATGAAACGTTTTGACAAATGGCGTTAAAAATAGTTTGGACACCACAAGCAGAAAATGGATTAGACAAGGTTATAGATTATTTAGAGAAAGAATGGACAATAGTGGAAATTCTGAATTTTGAACAAAATATAAATGAGCTTCTAAATCGTATAAGTAAGTATCCTGAGATTTGTCCTAAAACTGGAAAGTTTAATAATGTTCACAAAGGATTGGTTGATAAAAATAATTATATAATCTACAGAATTCAACCAAAAAAAGGAATAATTGAAATCATAAACTTTAGAGGAACGAAACAAAAGCCTTTAAAATAGGATGAAAAAAGCACTAAAAACCAACAATGTATAAAAAACATAGGGCTTTTGTGCTAACTTCAAAGTTCTGTATTTATTTATGAAGTCCACCAAATATAAAATTTGGCATTTTCAATATAAAAGATAAATACAAAATATTATATTTGGCTAAGTGTCAAACCCGAAGTACAGTGCTTATCCTCTACCCTACGTGTTTTATACTAAACGTTGGGCGTCATTAAAAAAAACAGAATTCCAAATTGAAAATCCTACCAAAAACAATATATAAAATATTCCTTTTTGTCGTTCTGACTGCGATTACTCAAATCGGCGGAATAGTTTATTTTATAAGTCTATTGGTTTCTAAAAAATGGAATAAAAAACTGAAGTTTAAAACTCTGATTATTTTTGTAAGCCTTTATTTGGTTTCTACACTTTTAATTGCTCCGTTAATTGCACCAGTTTTTGGACGAGAAAAAGTAAAACATTCGAAAAAAATAAAACCAACAAATTATATGACTGTTTTATTAAACAGGAATTATATAAGACCAAAACTAAATGAATTATTAAGCAAAACGGAAAAAGAACTAAACGGAACGAATATTGAAATTCATTATTTAGATGCTAATTTTCCTTTCATTAATAAATTCCCCCTACTTCCTCATTTGAGTCATAATGACGGAAAGAAAATTGACATAAGTTTAATTTACGAAACTAAAAACGGAATTATAACGGACAAACAAAAATCTATAAGCGGTTACGGACTTTTTGAAAATCCGAAATCAAATGAATATAATCAAATTGAAAAGTGCTTAAAAAACGGATATTTTCAATATGACTTTCCAAAATATTTGACTTTAGGAAAAATCAATAATGAATTACTCTTTTCAGAAAAAGGAACAAAAAAACTAATAGAAAAAATCTTAAAAAATCAGAATTTAGGAAAGTTATTTATTGAACCACATTTGAAAAGCAGAATGAATTTAAAAAATAATAAAATAAGATATCACGGATGTCGAGCAGTAAGACACGATGACCATATTCACATACAACTGAAATAAAAAATAACGAACGCACAACAACGTGTATAATTCATTGCTAGTTATATCCTACTTACGAAAGTCCTCGCGGACTTTCTATTTGTGATTTATTTGCTATATTTAGTGCTTGAACACGCAACGCATCATACACAAACACGTTGTGCATAATGCGAAAAACGAGCGTAAAACATCAAAATTTGAACTAAAAAAGCCAACGCACAAACAGCACATTTGTTTTTTTGCCGACACATAATCCAACCCTGAAAAAACCAAAAGAGCTGTTCTTGCCAACGCTCAAAGAATATCGACATTATGAGCAGACTACAAACAATAGAAAACCAACTTAAATCAATAAATGGAGCTGTTTTCCAAGAACTTTGTGATAGTTATTTAGCAATTAGAAATAAAAATTATTCTGGGTTATCAAGAGTTGGAAGTCAAATTGGAAAACAAAAAACGACAAGAGGTACACCTGATTCATTTTTTCTACTTCCTAATGGAAATTATCTTTTTGTAGAAACTACAACCGATATAAGTACTAAAAATAAATTATCAAATGATATACTAGCCTGCTTTGATTTTAAAAAGACAAAAATACCAATAAACAAAGTTGAAGAAATTATTTTATGTATAAATTGGAATATAAATCAGAAGGAAATACTAAAGCTAAATAAAATAGTAAAAAGATATAACAACAATGCAATTGTTAGTTTTATTATGTTACAAGAATTAGCTATAGAACTTCACTTAAATCATAGAGATTTAGCGCATAACTATTTAGGTTTACCACTAGATACAGGTCAGATTGTTTCAATTGAAAATTTTATCAAAGAATATGACCGAGCCTCAAGAGGTATTGCAACTCCTTTGAATAATAAATTTTTACATAGAGAGACAGAATTAAAACAACTAAGTAACGCAATAGATAGTCACGACTTTATAATTCTCACAGGAGCTCCAGGAGTAGGAAAGACAAAGCTAGCAATTGAAACAATTAACAAGTATTTAGCAAACAATGAATCTTACCAAGCATATTGTGTTTCATATAAAAATCATACTCTACTTGATGATTTGTATCAATATTTTGACGTAAAGAAAGACTATTTGCTTTTCGTTGATGATGCTAACAGAATTGATGCATTTGAACAAATAACAGGATTTTTTAAAGCTAATAGAAAGGGGAAACTAAAAATAATAATTACTGTTAGAGATTATGCTTTTCAAGAAATAGGGAGAAAATGTCAAGAGTTTTCAACTGAGAGAATAGATTTACATAAGTTTACAGATGAACAAATTATTGATATAATACAATCAGAACCATTTGAAATTTTAAATCCTGATTATCATAAAGAAATAGTTAGAATCTCTGATGGAAACCCAAGATTAGCTATAATGACTTCTCTTTTAGCAAAAAAAGAACAAAATTTATATGCTTTACAGAATGTGTCTGATTTATTTGAAAAGTATTTCTCAACATTCATCAAAGATGATGGAGAATTTGAAAAATCTTTAAATATCAAATGTCTTGGAATTATTTCATTCTTTTACACTATACCATATAAAAATAAAGAAGTAACAGAATCAATTCTAGAAAAATTTGATATATCCTACAATGATTTTATAGATACAATTGATAAACTTGACAAGTTAGAATTAGCAGAAATTCAGTTTGAACACGTGAAAATTCCTGAACAAAACCTTGCTACGTTTTTCTTTTACAAAGCATTCATAAAAGATAACTTGATCTCGTTTCAAGTTTTATTAAATAACTACTTTGATAATTATCAAAACAGGTTTACAGATAGTATTATACCTGCAAATAATACATTCGGTCCTCAAAACGTAATGGATAAGATAAAGCCTGAGTTAGTTCATTATTGGAATCTAATTAAAAGTAACAGCGAAAAATCTTTAGAATTTCTCAAATCATTTTGGTTTTATTTACAAAACCAAACTTTCGAATTTATTTATGAGTATATAGAAACGTTACCGAAAATTGAAGAAACTTCATATGATACTTCTTATGAAAATAATCAATTCAGTTATGACAAAGATGATATAATAGAATTAGCGGGGAATTTCTTTCGCCTAAACAACAATCATCTTAAAGATTCTATTGAATTATTATTTGAATACGTAAATCGACAACCTGATAAATTACCTGAACTTATTCATAAAATAAGAGAACTACTAATCTTTGATAGAGATGATGAACGATATAATTTTTTTAGACAAAAAACACTTTTCAATATTTTAATAGAAGGTGTAACTAAAAAAAATGAATTGCTTGCAACATCATTTTTTGAACTTGCAAAAACCTTTCTTTCACATTCATTCCAACAATTCAAAGGAGGAAGAAACAACAGTTTTATTCACTACCAATACCCTATTCCAAATGACAAAACTATACAAGAGTTTAGAACAAAAATTTGGGATACTTTAGATAATAATTTTGATTCTCATACCAAAATGTCTTTTCAACTGCTACGCAGTTATTCTAAAGTTTATCCAGATGTTAACAACGAAATAATGGAATTCGATATTCCGTTTATCCTAAATATCATTGATAAACACTTAAAGATTGAGGAATTTGAACATTGCAAATATGTGCAAAGTCAAATAAGGTGGTTTAAAAGTCACGACTTTGAGTTAGAAGAATTCACGAATTTTACAAATAAATTTGTTAACGAAACCTATCTTACATTTCTCAAAATAGATTGGGATAGATTTAGAGACAAGGAAATGTATGAGTTCGATGACTTTCAAGAGTATGATAGACTAAAAGAAGCAGAAATAAGAAGTTCATTTATATTAACTAGTATTGATGATATAAATAAGTTTTACAGCACTTTTTTATTTTTAAGAAATTCAGCAAAGAATAATTATAATTATAACAACGCTCTTGATTATATTATAGATGAAAATTCTTCAAAAGATTTTGATAACGGACTTAATTTACTCAACGCAGTCATTGAAAATGGAAATGAAATTAATTATATCCCAAGAACTGTTTTTAGAAATCAATTAAAAACTGACAATATAGCCAATCGAATTTGGGAAGTTATTCAATTAAAAGAGTTTAACTCAAAAGAACTTTGGGAATTATCATTTTACGATTATATAGACGAATCATTGATAAGTAAAAAATATTCTATTTATCTAATTAATACAATTAAAAAAATGAATAGTTCAAACACTATTCATTTTGATAGACTAGAACGTTTTCTTTCAGTAGAACCAAACTTATTTCAAATAATCCTAAAAACTATTACCGAAAAAAACGAAAAAGAGAATACACAATTGCAGGTTTGGATGGATTTCTTTAGTAAGCACTTTAAAAATCTTGGTAACGATATTGAGTTAATAAAAAAGTCATATATACAACAAAACCTGATTCAAAATCATTTTGATTATCAAGGAAAAGGTCTTTTAGAAATATTGAAAATTGATAAAAATTTCTTAATCGAATTTGTTGAAAGTTTATATTCTGCAACGGACAGACACAGTCTTGGTGGCAACCATAGTGATATGAGTTATATATGGCATATAGATGATATTGAAGAAACGCTAATCCAAGTATTCGATTTAATTATTGAAAAAGACTTATATCTTGGTATTTTAGAACATTTTTGTAATGTTTTCTTTAGAAATCTAAAGCAAGAAGAACAGAAAAAAAGAGCAGACAACTTTATTAGACAATATGTAATTGAGAACAATACAAACTATCAAAAAATGGGAGTAATTGTTGACCTAATAAGACATTCAAAAAAAGAACTTTTCGAGGAAATATTCTTACTTTTTCTTTCTTTAAACCAAGATAAAGAAGTCTTTGAAAAACTATTATGGAGAGGAAATGGAGGTTCGTATTCAGGAAATGTGATAATTGGAGATATTCAAGCTTCAGAATGGAGAAATTTATTATCAATTCTAAATAAATCTACATTGGGAATAAAACTAATTCCAATTAAGAATTATATTAACAACCAAATTGAATACTGTTTAGAAAGCGGAAATAGAGAAAGAGAGCGAAAATTTTTAAGAAAAGGATATTAAACGCCAACGCTTAAAGCCATACACATTTACAATTCGCACCAGCCAACGCTACGCCAAAAATTGCAAAAGAGTATGTCTTGCCAACGCACAATTTATAAACTAAACAAGAGACAGCTGAAAGCTAACCTGAACGTGAAAAGCACTATGCACAACACCGTATATAATTTATTGCTAGTTCTAGCCTACTTACGAAAGTCCTCGCGGACTTTCTTGGTCGGTAATTATTTACTAAATTAGTTGCTTGTAACACGCAACAAACCATATACAAACACGTTGGGTTTAATGCAAAAAAATCTCGTTGAATTTCAAAAATTTTAGTCTTTTAAGAACAAAAAAAGTTATTTAAT
>NZ_JAUOSW010000018.1:0-7355 GCF_030549005.1 Tenacibaculum soleae | reverse complement strand
AATGCGAAAGTAGCTCAGTTGGTAGAGCGTCAGCCTTCCAAGCTGAATGTCGCCAGTTCGAACCTGGTCTTTCGCTCAAAAAAAACCGAAACAAATGTTTCGGTTTTTTTATGCTTATTTATTTAGTTTTAATTTATCTCCAAACAAAAACAAACCAACTATAATCGCACCAATCACCCCTATCATTAGGGTATTGTTACCTATTACACTAGGTTTTAAAATTAAAGTTAATATATAGCCCCCTATTGCACCTCCTAAATGTGCTGAATGCCCTATATTACCCACTTGATTTTTCATTCCGTATATAGAATACAATAAATACCCTATTCCAAATACATATCCTGGTAAAGGAATTGGAATTGGCAGCATAATTAATTCCATGTCTGGATACAACATTATTGATGAAAATACCACTCCTGATACTGCTCCTGACGCTCCAACAGCGCTGTAATAAAATTCCTTTTTATGCTGATATAAAGAATACATGCTTCCTGCCAGTAAACTTCCAAAATAAATCAATAAAAAATAAGAAACACCAAAATTACCAACCACTACCTTGCCAAAAAGATATAAAGCATACATATTAAACCCTAAATGCATCCAATCAACATGTAAAAAACCCGAAGTCAACATTCGTAATTTTTCTCCATTTAGTATTTTTTGAATCTGAAACTTATAGCGATCAAAAAAAACAATATCATTAAATCCCTTATACGATACTAAAACATTTGCAACGATTAGTATTAAAATAATTTGACTCATAGTATATATTTATAACCACAAACATAATCAAAAGTTAATAAAGTAAATTGTTCGTGATTTAATACGATATTTGCTGAAATTTTTAATTGAATGAAACTGCTTACATTTTTAATTGTTTATCCTTTAATTTGGATTTTATCAATCCTACCCATGAAACTGCTTTATGTAATTTCTGATTTTTTTCGCTTTATTATCTTTAACATAATTGGCTACAGAAAAAAAGTAGTTATTAATAATTTACGATTAGCTTTTCCTAATAAAAACGAGAAAGAGATTAATATACTTTGTAAAAAATTTTTTAAACATTTTGTTGATTTAATTTTCGAAAGTATCAAATCGTTTACTATTTCTAAGAAAGAGATAAAAAAAAGGTACATCTACAAAAACCCTGAGCTAATAAACGAATTAACCAAACAAGGAAAAAGTATTGCGTTAGTAGGTACTCATCAAGCAAACTGGGAATGGGCTTTCGGAATGCCTTTTGATTTAACTATTAATTGCTTTGGCGCGTATACTAAAATTCAGAATCCTTATTTTGAAAAAGTAATAAAATCTTCACGAACCAAATTTGGTTTTGATGGTGTACCTACCGGAATATTTAACAAAACTATTAACAGTAGGGAAGCTCAAAAAATACAGACCTTATATATTTTATTAAGCGATCAATCTCCACAACTACACAAAACACGTTATTGGGCACAATTTTTAAATCAAAAAGTACCTGTACATACTGGCGCTGAAGTTTTAGCTAAAAAACACGATTTAATAGTCGTTAACATGAATACAACTAAAATAAAAAGAGGTTATTTTGAAACAGAATTTGAGTTAATAACAACAACGCCTAAAGAGTACGCTAATTTTGAAATAACCGATAAATTTTTAAAAATAGCAGAAAAAAACATTAACAAACAACCTGAATACTATTTATGGTCTCATAAACGTTTTAAACATATAAATAAATATGATCAATGGTTAAAAACAAAAAAAACTTCTCAAAAATAATCGAGAAGTTTTTTTTCATTTAAATTAAAAAAGTCTTCTCAAATGAGAAGACTTTTTGGGTGGAAGACGGGATTCGAACCCGCGACCCTCGGTACCACAAACCGATACTCTAACCAACTGAGCTACAACCACCATGTAACTTGCGGGTGCAAATATATAACAGTTTATGATATCTACAAAACTTTTTTTTAAATTAATTTACTTAAATTTTCAATTGCAACGTAACGCTCTGAGGTAAAACCTTCTGCAAAATCTACACCAATCAATCTACCCAAATCTTTTGCTCTATAACGTATACTTTCTGTAAAATTTTTACTTGTAATTGGTGTTTCAGGCGCATTGCTTTTCGGGTTAAAGAACTGAGATGAATATGCTAAAACCGATGCTTCTTTCAGATCCATAAAACCTGTTACATCAACAACAAAATCTGGGGTTACATTTTCCCATTGTATATAATGATATACTTGTTTAGGTCTCCATTTTTCTTGAACTATTCCATCAATTTCCGTTTCTACCTTTAACAATCCACTTAAAAAACAAGCATCTGAAACCAATTTACTTCCCTTCGGATGGTCGATATGGCGATCACTAATCGCATTACACAACACTATATCTGGTTTATATTTACGAATCATTTTTATAACTTGTAACTGATGCTTTTTATCATTTTTAAAAAAACCATCAGCAAAACCTAAATTTTCACGAACAGAAACCCCTAAAATATCAGCTGCTTCTGCTGCTTCTTTATCCCGTAACTCTGCCGATCCTCGTGTACCTAATTCACCTCTAGTTAAATCAACTACACCTACTTTTTTACCTAAATGAATTTCTTTAGCAATAGTGCCTGCACAACCCAATTCCACATCATCTGGATGCGATCCAAACGCCAATATATCTAATTTCATATTCTAGTTATTTTAATAAGCTAATTTACAAATTCAGCATTAAACCATCTATTCTTTTATATTTTACCTTTTTAATATTAGTTTAATTACTATAATATAAATTCAATATCTTCGTACCTATGATTAGAATTACCATTATTGGTGGCGGAAATGTGGCAACACACTTAATAAAAGCTTTTAATAAAGCAAAAGAAGTATCGTTGTTACAAGTATATGCCAGAAATATTGCGCAAATTGAACATTTTAAAAACATTGTTTCTATTACCAATAGTTTAGATTTATTGATGGATGCCGATGTTTATATTATCGCCGTTTCTGATGATGCTATAATTGATGTTTCTTCTAAAATTGATAAAAAAAACGCTTTAATTGTTCACACCTCTGGTAGTGCTTCATTAAACTCATTAAAAAACAAGGGTAGAAAAGGTGTTTTTTACTTACTGCAAAGTTTTTCTAAAAATAAAGAAATAAATTTTAATGAAGTTCCGTTTTGTTTAGAGGTCGAAAACAAACAAGATTTTGAAACTTTGCAAAAATTAGCGCAAGCAATAGGAAAAAAAACATATGCTATTAATTCTGAACAACGAAAAAAACTACATGTTGCAGCTGTTTTTGTAAACAATTTTACCAATAATATGTATAAAATTGGTGCAGATATTTGTACTGAACATAGTATACCTTTTGAAATTTTACATCCGCTAATTAAGGAAACAGCACATAAAGTTATTACCTTAAATCCTGCTGAAGCACAAACAGGACCTGCAAAGAGAAATGATAAGGAAACAATTCAAAATCATTTGAATTTATTAAATAAACAACAACAAGAAATTTATCAACTTATTACAAAATCAATCCAAGAAAATGGAAAAAAGCTATAAAGAACTATTACCAAAAATTAATACTTTTATTTTTGATGTTGACGGTGTTTTAACGAACGGAATTGTAACCGTTTTTCCTGACGGACAATTAGTACGCCAAATGAATATTAAAGATGGTTATGCTTTAAAAGCAGCAGTAAAAGCTGGGTTTAGGGTTTGTATTATTTCTGGAGGAAAAAACGAAGGCGTTAGAACTCGTTTAGCTAACTTAGGAATTACAGATATTTATTTAGGTGCTCATGATAAAATTAAACAATTTAACGAATTAGTAAGCAAATACGATTTACAACCCGAAAACATTGCTTACATGGGTGATGATATACCTGATTACCCTGTAATGAAATTAGTCGGCATGCCATGTTGCCCAAATGATGCTGTTCGTGAGATTCAACAAGTGTCAAAATATATTTCTGATAAAAATGGTGGTAAAGGTTGTGCTCGTGATGTTATTGAGCAAGTATTACGTGTTCAAAAAAAATGGGACAGTAATTTTGATGCTCAATATGATTAATTTAAATATTTTTAGATATTAACTTTACTAAATCTTTATAATAATGAAAAAAACACTTTTCAGCTTTTTATGTATCATTAGCTTTTCTATCAATGCTCAAACCATTTTTGGAAAGTGGGAAAATAGAGATGAAGAAACCAATAAAGTAGATTCTGTTATTGAGATTTATGAAAAAAACGGAAAGGCTTTTGCTAAAATCATCGAAATTACAGAAAAAGAAAAACAAAACTCCGTATGTGATAAATGTAAAGGTGAACGTAAAAACAAACCTATTTTAGGAATGAATATTTTAACAGGCTTATCTAAAAATAATGATGAATGGAGCGGTGGTAAAATTTTAGATCCTAAAAATGGAAAAATATATAGTTGTTTTATCCAACTAAAAAACAACAACAAACTAAAAGTTAGAGGCTATGTTGGCGCTGCATTATTTGGCAGAACAGTATACTGGTATCGAAAATAAATTAAAAAAATCTATTTAATGTGGGGTTTTCTTGAAAGTTAAAAAGAAGTAAGACCTCATGTGACCCTGAATTAAATCGACTAAAGTTAGAAATAACATGATTATAACCATACCCAACTCTTAAATTATTAGTTGCTTTTAAATTAACAACTCCGCTCCATGAATTATTAAACCTATGTGAAACACCTAATTCAAATTTGTTTTTCCATAATAGGTTCAAAGACATATCTATAAGTATCGGAGAACTATTATTGTACCTTGTCAATATTGATGGCTTTAATTTAAAATACTTTTTTAAATTAAAAACATAGCCTGTAGTTAAAAAACCATTTGTTTTTTGAGAAGCTCTGACAATAATCCCATTTGACCTTTCAAAATGTAATGATTCTAAGATATTAGGTATTGAAAGACCCAAATAAAATCTTTCTAAATAATAAAGCACCCCTATTCCAAAGTTTGGATACGTTTTGTTTACATTTTGATTAAACTTTGGGTCGTTGGGGTCTGTTTGATTTAATTTTAACAACCCTATTTGTTGAAAAGTAGCTCCTGCTTTTAAACCAAATGATAATTTAGATTTTTTTGATGGTTTTATTGTTACAGAAAAATCCGCATAACTATGCGTTTCTGTTACTGGTCCTATTTTATCATGAATTAAAAACAACCCTAATCCTATATTTTCACCAACTTGGCTATGAATAAAAGCATTTATAGATTTTGGTGCTCCATTTACACCTGCCCATTGTGTTTTTGCTAAAAAACCTAAACTAACCCCTTCATTAATACCTACATAAGCAGGGTTAACAACTGACATATTATACATGTATTGAGTGTATTCAGGGGTTTGCTGTGCTATAACTTTAGTTATTAAAAAAAAGCATGAAAGTAATAATACAATATGTATTTTCATTTAATTTATTTATTTAGGTACAACCAACCCTGATAAGCTTTTGTCTTTGAATCATTATAATCAATAACGTACCAATAGGTAGCTACAGGCATTTCTTTTCCTTCTAACGTTCCATCCCACCAATTAGGACTTAAATTTCCATTATTTCTATAATTAAACAATAATTTACCATATTTATCATAAACTTTCATCTTAAAGTTAGGGTAACTATCAACTAAACCGAGAATTTCAAAAGTATCATTAATTCCATCTCCATTTGGAGAAAAAGAATCCGACATATTTGCAACTCTAGCTACTTCTATATTTGACTTACTTGCTAAAGTGAAAATACCATACTCAGAAACGTTTGAAGTAATTTTACTATTACCAACATCAACTACTCCCCCTTCATTAACCCACTTAAAACCATTCCACCTAACAATAATCATATCTGTAGGGTTTGATCTTATAAAATCAGGAGTAGTTATATTATTCCATGTTAATGTTATAGATACATCAAAGTTACCAATCTCTCTATTGATTTCCCAAAATTCATTCATATCAATTAAACCAATAGAAGGCTCTTTGCTATTGTGAGAAAAATCAACATCAGAGTTACTCCAATTAAAAGTTACTAAAAATTGATTATTGATATTATCTGAAGCACTAATTTCTAACGGCCTAGATATAAATGTGTCTAATTTATAATCTCCCACTGGAAATATAAAAGCTGAGTTCCCTTTTTTTCTCGCTTTATTATTTGCATAACTTTGATTGTTTAAATTTTCGTAATCTGAGTTACTTTGAAAACTCAATACTCCTTGTGTTGTATTATGTATAACACCATTTTGAAACAATAAAGTACCATGTATAATTAATTCTTTCTCTAAAGAAAAAGCAAAAGAACTTGTACTGTTATTAAATTCAATATCAAACACATTAGTTAAACCAGATCCACTAATAATCTGCTGCTCATCCCCAACAAAATAAACTCCGCTTATATTATTATTTGAGGTAAAAGTAATATTTCCATTATTAGCTAAATCTTTAAAAAAATAAAGATCCCCATTATTAACCAATTCGCTACCATCATTATTGATAGTATTATCATAAACACTAACCATTGTATTATTTGCTACATAAAAATCCCCTTTATTAATAACTTGAGCTTGTACACTCTTAATTGCATAAATAACTATCAATATCATATAAATCTTTTTCATAACTATATATTTATACTATAATAAACTTTTATTTACAACATACCAGTAATTAGTACCATCTGGATCTAACCCACATTGATAAGTTACAGAAGTATTTGTTCCTACAACAGAAACATTGAGAGCATTTAAAACTGACCCTTTTATTCTATTTCCACCACTCAAAGTGGTAACATTAATACCTAAACTTACCAAACCTGAGGTTCTGTATACTATTGTTATTTTTCGACCAACGTTGCTTGTAACAGGATCAGGTAACAAAACAGGAGATAAACTTAAAGATATGAGCGCTGTATTTTGAATGATAACAGTACCATCTGAATCTAAAATTGTTGTAGATGAGGACGGATCAGTTAAAACTCTTATACTATTTAGCCTATTTAAGTTTTCAATTTTTGTAGTGTTATTTGTTACACTTGTTGCTAACGTAGAGTTACTCAAATCAACCGTTGACAGCGATTTAGTTAAACTAATAATATTACCAGTTAAAGACATATCTTGTTCATCATTGTCTACCAGCTCCCAAGTAATACCATCTTTTGTTTTATATAACTCACCAGTTACTGTATTTGTATATAATTGTCCTGCTATACCTGTTAAAACTCCATTAGGGTTTACTATTCCTGTCAAAGTTCCATCAACACCAGAAGCTCCCACCAAACTTACACCAACTCCCCATGAACCTGATACTTTTGGTCCATAAAACATATTTGTTGATGTGTTTA
>NZ_JAUOSW010000017.1:0-8436 GCF_030549005.1 Tenacibaculum soleae | reverse complement strand
TTTACTATCTTTGGTTTAAGTTCGGAAAATTGCTGCGCTCTTTTCCGTAACGAAACCATACACAAATACGTTGGCAACAAGCTGAACCAAACTAACCGCAGAAAAATGAACAACCAAAAAAAAGGAGTTGAAGGAGAATCATTAGTTTATGATTTAGCTACTAATTCCTTTTTAAGTTATTGGTGTTTTGCAAATCCAAAAGACGAATTAGAAAATAAAAAAGAGATTTGTGATTTACTAATTCATTTCAATGGAATATTAATTTTAGTTTGTGTAAAAAACTACGAGTTTAAAGGAATTTATTCAAGATACTTTAGGAAATCAATTGAAAAGGATGTTCGTCAATTATATGGTGCTGAAAAGAAAATACTAACTTCCAATTATGATATCGAAATAAAAACTAAAGATGGAAGAAAACATATAATTAGAAAAGAAGACATTAATAAAACGCATAGAGTTATTGTTCATTTAGGAGAAAAAGTTCACTTCTACCCTTTCAACAAAAATACCAAGACTGAAAAATTTGTTCACATATTTGACAAAAATTCTTTCACTAATCTTACTGATTTTTTAGATACAATTAAGGATTTTGAGGAATATTTAGATAAACGTGAGCAAGCTTTTGGAAACAAAGAAGTTCTGATTTTACCAAGTGAAGAAGATGAGTTTGATTTTAATACTCATAAACAATTTATGGAAATGCAAACTCAAAAGGAATGGGTTAAAAAAAACATTCTCATTTCCGGAACTGAAAGCGATATTCTTGCTCATTATATAGAAAATGGTAGAGGATTTTCTGAACAAATAACATCGGATAAGTACGATGGTATACTGTTTCAAATAGACGGAAATTGGGACGAATTTATATCAAAACAAAAAGTTCAAAAAAAGCTACAAGATGACAAAGTAAGTTATTTCATAGACGAATTTGTAAAAAGGGAAGTTCTTCCTAATCCGAATGAACAAAGTATAAAATTCGCTAAAGAAATTTTATCCTTTAATAGATTTGACAGAAGAGTTATATCAAAAAACTTATTTAGTTTTATAGAAGATTACAATCATACTAAAGGCTCATATTTAGCAAGAAGATATGGAGAAATCGATGGAATTGCAATCATCTTCGTATTCTATACAACAGATATGACTCAAGAGCAAGTAAATTTTCTTTTACCAATTGTGATTGATACTTATGCTGTTTATACTAACTATAAACATAAAAAAGTGATTTTAATTGGAGCAACAAACGATTGTAAACAATTCAAATTTGGATATGACGAAATTGAGCCTTTTAGTAAAGAAGATGAAGAGTTAACAAGGGAAAATATTAAAGCTTTAAAATGGTTTACTAATATTAATGAAATAAAGTTTAATGAATTTGAATATCCAGATACTAAAGAATAAAGCCAGTTGCCAACACCGTGTATAATTAATTGCTTGGTTATAGCCTACTTACGAAAGTCCTTGCGGACTTTCTATCTGTGATTTATTTGCTAACTTTAGTGCTTAAACCACGCAACTAATCATACACAAACACGTTACCACACATTTGCCAAAAAACCTATGAAAAAGACAATATTTATAATTTTAATTACATTTTTTTCAATCCAAATCAATGCTCAAAAAGTTGATGGAAAAATAGAACAACTATTAGAATTAGATGGAACGATGAGTAACATTGAGAAAATAATCACACAAACAATTGAATATCAAAAACAAAATAATTCCGGAATTTCAGACAATTATTGGAAAGCATTAGAAAAAAAAGTTAGTGAAAAGTCTTTAGAAGAACTCAAACAATTACTTATTCCAATTTATTCCAAAAACTACACTGAAAACGAAATTAATAATCTGATAACTTTTTATAATTCAGAAACTGGGAAGTTAATTATCCAAAAACAACCGATTATAATGAAGGAATTAAATTTACCATTAATGCAGTGGTCACAAAATTTAGGTTCTTATGTAATTGAGGAAATTGAAAATAAAGGTAAAAACGAATCAAGTTCTAAAGAAGGAGAAAAATTCAAAACAGAATTTAAAGCAAAATATGGATTACAAATACTAAATCTTACTGACCTTAAAATTGACAAAGAGAATAATATTGGAGATTTATTAATCGACTTTGGAAAAACGGATGGTAAAGAAGATATTACCAAAATCATTCGAGTAAAAAATAATTCAAATAAAGAAATTGAATTTAAAGAACCGAAATTTTTAAGTAACGAAGTTATAAGATTTGATTTAGGAAACAAACCTCTTCAAATCGGAGAAATAAGAGATTTAAAGATTACTCTAATCGCTGAATTAGCCGAAAGCGAAAGTTATTCGTTGTCGAGTATTAATTCAAGTAATGGGAATAAAATTCGATTCGGAATTAAATATGATGCACCTGCAAAAGAAATTAGTTATGAGGTTTTAGATAGAACATTAAAATTTAAGAAACTTAAACAAGAATTATCTAAACCATATATTTTTGTTTTAAAGAACACAGGAAAAAAAGACTTTCATATTTCCAGTATAGAAATAGACAAAGAAATTGCTTATTTAAGTTATAATAAAGAAACTATTAAGCAAAATGAAGAATCTAAAATTAGAGTTATTTTTTCAAACGAATTAATTAAAAAAGAGAAAATTAAAGATTTGAAATTAAAACTTGAAGTTGATTTAACAAAAGGAGAAAAAAGAGGATTTTCAAATTTTGCAAATGAAACAATCGAATTAACAATCGAATAAAAAACGTGTGGTAACACCGTATATAATTTATTGCTGGCTTCTCGCCTACTTACGAAAGTCCTTGCGGACTTTCTTGGTCGATAATTATTTACTAAATTAGTTGCTTAAAACACGCAACAAACCATATACAAAAACGTTGCCAGTAATACCCAGAGACATTCCGAATTAATGAAAGAAATATTTACTCCAATAAGTTCAGAAGATAAACTACATAAAAACTTCAAATTTGTTAGCAATAATAAACTTATGCAACCTGCGAAATTATTGATTGAAGAAATCACATCCAATATGGACGATAATGATGGGAATTTTATTCAACAATTTCAAACTACAGGTTTTAACTCTAGACTTTGGGAAATTTTTCTTTTTAAGTTCTTATCAGTAAACGGATTTAGTTTTAATAATAATCATAACAGACCTGATTTCCACGTTGAAAAAAATCAGATTGATTTATACATTGAGGCAAGTCTTTCTAACGAAGTAGAGAAAGAACTTTTCACTAGAGAGTATATTGAAAAAGCCGAAAAAGAGAATGACTTAAAAGTACAGAAAGAACTAATTGAACACTATATAATGAGAATGGGAAGTGTTCTATATTCAAAATTACAGAAAAAATATTGGAAACTTGATTGGGTGAAAAATAAACCTTTGATTTTAGCCATAACACCAGCACATAATCATATGGCAAGTTTTATGCCTGACGCCAAAATTATCGAATATCTATATGGATTATCATATGAATCAAAATCAACTGATTCAGAATTAGTTCCACTAGAACTAAAAAAAACTGAAGTACATAAATATAAAGAAAAAGAGATTCCATCGAACTTTTTTTCATTGGAGAATACAGAAAACATAAGTGCTGTTCTATTTACTAATAATAGTGATTTACATAAATTTAACAGAATGTCATATCAAAATGGAATGTCGGATTTATCTTTAATTATGGAAAGAGTTGGCTTAGCATTTGACCAAACGCCAAGTGCATTTCCTGTTAAATTTTCTCAATCAATAAAACCAGGAGAAATAAAAGAAGATTGGAATGAAGCTGTATCACTTTTTCATAATCCAAATGCAAAATTCCCTATCGATAAAGGTTTATTTGGTAATATAAGAGAAATTTGGATAAATGAAGATGGAGATATCGACGGAACAATACCTGAATTTTTTCCTTTCAATTCAAAGACAGGTTGTGCAATAATCGAATAAATACTACTGGCAACACCGTGTATAATTAATTGCTAGTAAAAGCTCACTTGGGAAATTCCTTCGGAATTTCTGCCGTTCGTGTTTTATTTAGTAAATTAGTTGCTTTAACACTGCAACTAATCATACACAAACCGTTGGGCACAATTATGAAAAAAACAACGACATTTCTAATTCTCTTTCTTTTTTCGATTTTATTAAATGGACAAAATTTAATAAAAGGACAAATTGTTGACCAATATGGAAATGATTTTATTGCTGATATAATTATAAATAACCAAAAAGTAGATGTTGACTTTGATACAGGAACATTTCAGTTCGAAACTGAAGAAGAAAATGCTATAATTAGTGTTAAGTTTCAATTCTACTTAAATGTGGAATATAACATTGAATTGAAAAAAAAATTGACTGATTTAGGTAAAATATATTTAATCAGCGAAATCTTCTGGTTGGATGGACCGAAAAAAGGAACAATAACTGGAAATTATAAATCGGGTTTACCAAAATATAAGATTGAATTAAAAAATTGGAATTTTAATGGTCTGACTGAATATTTTAATGACAAAGGTGAACTAACTCAAAAGATTATTTACAAAAGAGGAAAACCGAAGGAAATTTATAATCGAAAAAATGGAATAATGAAAAAACTCGATTTTGAATTTGACAGAAGGAAAAGAAAAATAACTGTGCCCAACAACGTGTATAATTAATGGCTGGTTCTCGCCTACTTACGAAAATCCTCGCGGATTTTCTATTCGGTTTTTATTTGCTAAATTAGGTGCTTAAACACGCCACTAATCATACACAAAACCGTTGGGTTTCATTAACAAAAAACCGTAAAAATTCAAACTTTTAGATTTTTAATTGATTTTAAAATGTTGGAAAAACTTGTGGAAAAACTATATCGGAATTTTTCTCAGAAAACCGTAAAAAAATATAATTTTCTAATTTTAGTTTTATAATAATATTTTTCAAAATCAGAAAAATTCCAGTTGAGAATTGTTCTGTTAAAAGTTGGAGTATTTAAAGTTAAATTTTCAATACTCCTACTCTAGAGAAATCTCAGAAAGAATAAAAATAGAATTGAATGCTAGAGGAAAAACAAATCGTGGAATTTAGCAAGTTTGCGGAATTTAAATTCTTTATGAATAATTGCGGAAAAGTAAAATTAAAACAGAATTGAATACTAAAAAAAAGAGAATAAATCGCGGAATTAAAATTATTTATGGAAATAATTGCGGGAAAATTATTTCAACAATAAAAAGTAAAACAGAAAACTAACATAACGAAAACCCAACAGCGTGTATAGTTCATTACGGGGGATTTTCTTACAGAAAATCCTCGCACTTTCACTATCTTTGGTCTAAGTTCGGAAAATTGCTGCGCTCTTTTCCGTAACGAAACCATACACAAGTACGTTGTGGTGCATTTAAGAGCCGTAATCAAAAAACATAATCAACTCTAAAAAATAAGATATGAATTATTCAAAACATTGTAATTTATGTGAGAATGAAATCACAAATCTTGAAAATGGATTGACTTGTAGATTAACAAATAAAAAACCTAAATTTGAGAATATTTGTACAAAAATTAACTTGAATAACAAATTTCAGGAAAAATTAGAAAGAACCAATCTTGAATTAGAGAGAATAAAAAAAAAGAAAAAATCAGTTCATTTGAATTTTTACTTCATAATAATTATTGGTTTTCTTTTAATAATTGGAGGAAATATCTTTGTTAGAAAAAATTTTCATAGTGTTTATACTCTATACTATTCATTTGGAATTATAAGTACAGGAATTACATTTTTAGCAGTTGGTTATAATAAACTTAATAAATATAGAAAGGAGTTATATAACTCAGAATATGAGAAATATGAAATAGATGAATTCTATGAAAAATATGGAATTGTTTATAAAACTGAATTCATATTTAAAGAAAAAATACACGGAATACAAGAAGTAATCGTGAAAATAGAATTTAAAAACTGGAGAAAAAAACGAACTTCAACAACTTATAAAATCAATTGTTAACGAATAATATTTAGAAAAAAACGACACCACAACATCGTGTATAATTAATGGCTAGTACTCGCCTACTTACGAAAATCCTCTCGGATTTTCTATTCGGTTTTTATTTACTAAATTTAGTGCTTTAAAACGCCAAAAATCATACACAAAAACGTTGTACGCAAGCTGAAAAATGAGCAAAACGATTAACGAAATAGAAAACCGATTAAAGAAATATCCAGAAGCAGAATATGAATTAAATGCGGAATCAATAACTGTGAATCCAAAAAACGAAAGCGAATTTCCAGTTACTCTGTCTGATAATGGAAATGGGAATTTTACTGTTGCGTTTGACTTTTGGCACGAGGAATTTGATAATGAAAATGACGCTCTGAATTGCTTTGCGTTCGGACTTTCCAAAGATTGTCGCCTAAAAGTGACCAAAAAAGGAAATAAACCCATAAAATGGACTGTGGAATCTAATGAAAACGGAATTTGGAAAGAGGACAGTACAACAGGACTAATTAACTTGTCTTTTTGGAAAAAATCGGAATTTGAATTTTTGCAGAACGATTTGATAAAAAGTATTGCGGAATAAAAAGCCAGCGTACAACACCGTGTATAATTAATTGCTTGGTCGCTGCCGACTTACGAACATTCCTTCGGAATATTCTATCTGTGATTTATTTGCTAAATTAGTTGCTTAACCACGCAACTAACCATACACAAGACCGTTGTGCTTAATCTAAAACCGAACTCAAAAATTCATGAAATCACCATATAAAAATATTAAAATCGATTACTGGACTTTACCAGATGGAACAGATTTCAAAGGAATTGAGAGTTTCATCGATGAAGTTGATAGTGATTATTTTTTAACTGTTAGTAAAAAACGAACTGATACACTTGGTGGAGGATTATATGAATTCATAATTGAAATTAGTGAAGATTTATCAATTAGAGAGTTATCGAAAGGTTACATAGAAGACGGAATAAAGCTTTATGTTGGTTATCACGCTAAAGCCATTTATAATTCTTTAAAAACATTATTTGCAAAAAACCCAGATTTAAGACCAAGCGTTGAAAAAATATCAATAAAATTTAAAGATTGTAAAATTATATTTTATGAGGTTTATAAAAATGGAATAGATGAAAACTTTGAAGATGTTATAAAGTACTTGTTTGAATTTGCGTCGTCTAACAAGAAAGAATTTAAGAAAATTAAAGAAATTCATATACCAATCTTTAAATATCGAGATTGTTACGAACTTTGTGATTACAGAGTTAAATTGAATGTTGATGAAAACATAGAAAGCTTTACAAACAAAGATTATACAGCATTTTGGGGAATTCGATTTAAAAAGAAAAAAAAGGTGTACGATTTGAAAAATCAAAAGCTAATTAAGGAAAAATTTTATACTCAAAAAGAATACGATAAACTATTTGAAAAGTCAAGGGAATAAATCAAGTGGAAAAAGACTAAGCACAACACCGTATATAATTTATTGCTAGTTCTAGCTTGCTTACGAAAATCCTCGCGGATTTTCTATTCCGTTTTTATTTGCTAACTTAGTTGCTTAAAACACGCAACAAACCATATACAAACACGTTGTACGCAAGCTGAAAAATGAGCAAAACGATTAACGAAATAGAAAACCGATTAAAGAAATATCCAGAAGCAGAATATGAATTAAATGCGGAATCAATAACTGTGAATCCAAAAAACGAAAGCGAATTTCCAGTTACTCTGTCTGATAATGGAAATGGGAATTTTACTGTTGCGTTTGACTTTTGGCACGAGGAATTTGATAATGAAAATGACGCTCTGAATTGCTTTGCGTTCGGACTTTCCAAAGATTGTCGCCTAAAAGTGACCAAAAAAGGAAATAAACCCATAAAATGGACTGTGGAATCTAATGAAAACGGAATTTGGAAAGAGGACAGTACAACAGGACTAATTAACTTGTCTTTTTGGAAAAAATCGGAATTTGAATTTTTGCAGAACGATTTGATAAAAAGTATTGCGGAATAAAAAGCCAGCGTACAACACCGTGTATAATTAATTGCTTGGTCGCTGCCGACTTACGAACATTCCTTCGGAATATTCTATCTGTGATTTATTTGCTAAATTAGTTGCTTAACCACGCAACTAACCATACACAAGACCGTTGCCAGCAATACGGAAAAAATTGCATACATCATATTTCGTACGTATATTTGTACTTTAAAAAATACAATATTATGCAAATAGCAACTGTTTCTGACTTTAGAAAGGATATTAAAAGTTACTTGGACAGAGTAGCTAAGAACTTTGAGACTTTAATTATAAACCGAGGAAAAGATTCTGGAATTGTAGTTATGTCATTACAAGAATACAATTCTTTAATGGCTACAAATCACGAACTTTCTTCTCGAAAAAATGAAACACGATTAGATTCTGCGATTGACAAACTAAAAAGCGGAATGACTTTAAACAAAGATCTAATCG
>NZ_JAUOSW010000016.1:0-9659 GCF_030549005.1 Tenacibaculum soleae | reverse complement strand
TCTATTCCGTTATTACAAGCTGCTTTAGTAGTATAAGCTTCACTAGCTAGAATAGTTTGTCCATTTCCAGCTTTTAAATTAAATCTAAATTGTCCAGATTTATCAGTTGTGATTTCAAATTTTGACATAGTTTTTATTTATTTACTTTTCTATATTTTCTTAAAACATATTTTAATTCAAATTCATTATGTGGTAAATGTTCTATGATTAATAATTCATTTTCTATAATGCTATGAATTTCCCAACTATCTCCCTTGAATTCAAATATCTTTCCTTCTTTTTTTAATTTTTGAAAAAGTTCTGAAGAAATTTTATCTATGGGAACACTATATTGAGGTTTATCAAAAACAAAATCTAATATTTCGTCTTCAACATTATAAGACCAATTTCCATTTTCAATAGTCTTATTAAAAAGGATATATTTTTTATTTTTTTTAAATAATATATTAGGTCTAGAGTTTTTTTCTATAAAATCACTTTCTACATCTTTACCAGAAGGTGTTATTAACTTCTCAAAATTCCAGTAACCAATAATAAGTTTTTCAATATTATCTTTAGTCTCTTTACTTTTTATATGCTTAATAGCTTCTTCATTGTTCTGTTTTACTTGACTATTTCCAGTGCATCCAATAAATAAAACTAAAATTAATGGTAAAAAGTGATTTTTAGTCTTTAAATAAAATTTCATACTTGAAACTTGTTTGTTATCTATATCCAACATTTTTTTCATCATTATTAACAACATAAACATTTTTTGTTTTTAAAAAATCAAATATTTTATTAGCCTCTTTAAGAGTGCAATTAAACCTTATACTTTTATTACTTCTCATTAATATTTTACAATGAGATGGTGTTCTATACATGTAGCCATAATATATAACTTCAATAATGTTTTCATCATAATCAATTTGCTTCTCCTTAGCCCCAAAAAAATTTAAAGGGTAACTAATTAAGATTGTTTCTGTTTTAATCTTAATTGTTTTAAACCATTTTTTATTCAATAAAATAAACAAGAAAAAACAGATAATTAATGTTAAAAACAAACTCAATAAAGTATTATTTAAAGAATAATATATACCTCCAAAAACTATTAATATAATAGCTAGAAAGTTTAAAACTCCATTTAAACTCTGTTCTTTCTCAAATATTAAATTATTTTTTTTCATCCGTTTTTTTATTATCACTACTATTACTAAAGTAAGACATAATCATATCGTATAATGACTTTGATAATGCTACAGAAGATTCTACTTTTTCTGAAGTCTTTTGACTTGTTGTAAGAACATTAACTGCTTCACCTTTTGCTCCAAATGAAGAGACTATATTTACTGCAAATGCAGTACCTTGAACTACATTGTTATCAATTCCATCTGTAGCAGCTCCATTTTCACCTCCTAAAATTTGATTACCATCAGAAGCGACACCAAGATAAGTAAAAAAACTAGCCTCTCCAGCAAAAACTGCTGGCGCAGCTAAAACTAATCCTCCAGCGGCAGCTACATTTTTTAATGTTTCACCAGCTTTTTGAAATTCTTTATTATTTGAAGCTCCATCAATAATATCTTTAGCGCTAATCTCTCTATTCTTTACAGAAGAAAGAGATATTCCAGCACTTGCCATATCCCTAGATGAATTATCTCCAGAATAGATTGCAGAGACGTTACCATCACTTCCATGTACATTATAGGTGTTTTGATGCTTTGTCCCAGACCAATTGCCTACATTCCTTTGGGTAAAAGTCCTATTATGTGTTGCATTATAATTTCCTTTAGTATCTTTATGAATTGAATAAACAGTATGAGATAAATGTTCTAAACCCTCTAATTCAATTCCGTCAATAACTCTATTCTCTGCAAAATTATAAGGCGATTGATAACTGTAATCTTCGGCTAGAGGGTCAATATTTATAAATCTACCTAGTGCTGGGTCAGCATTCCTCCATTTAAAAGAAGACCAATTTAACCCTAACTCATCTTGTATTTCTTGCCCTTGAAAACCTTTTTTCTGCGCCACACCATTACCTATAGGTTGCGTAACAGTATTATACCCTTTATGTTTTAAACCAAATGAGTACTATATTGCTATCGAAAAAAAGCTGTGTACTACTTTTAATTTTTTATTAGCTGTCTATTTCAATGAACTTTAATTCAAACACTAAATTATCTTAATACTATTAAATAACCTAGTGTTTTTTATCGTTTTTTTATTCATTTAATTTCACTTTATAAGTTGAAGAATAATATAAAAAACGCATATCTATAGTCCTATAAAAATTAGTTAATTATAAGAGTATGTGATATAATAGCTTTGATTTTTGATGTAATTATTGTATTTTCATATAACACATTTTAAAATAACGTATATTTGATTTATAATTGATGTATTATGGGAGCATTAGAACTAAGAGAAAAATGGCAACAATCTATAAAAACCGTTGATGAACGTTTTTTACAGATGGTAGATGCTTTGTATGAAGGATATTTTAAAAATGAAGTGGTAGCTTATCATCCTAATGGAGCTCCAATGTCTCGTCAAGAATATAAAATGGCTTTAGATGTTGCGGAAAATCAGGTAGCTAAAGGTGACTATATATCTGCTGATGAATTTGAACAGGAAGAAGATTAATGACTAAAAAGATACTCCAAACTGTTTGGACTCGTCAAGCTAGAGAATCTTTAAATGCTATCTTAGATTTTAGATATAAAGAAATTCCTTCTGCTAGAAAAATTGTTAGAAAAGATATTATTAGTTCTTCTAAAAAGATAGTTTTTGCAGAACAATATCAAAAAGATGAAATATTCCCACAGTATCGAAGAATAATTGTTAGAGATTATAAAGTGTTATATAAAGAGGATAAGAATATTGCTTATATCTTGAATGTTATCTGTACTAGAGCTGGAGCTGAAAACATTTCTTAAACTTGTATATTGATAAAAGATAAATTATTTTTCACAAACCGTGAGCTTTCGCTCACGATTCACAAATAGACCTAATTAATACAGTTTTATATTGGAAGTACAAGATGTATTATATTAGGTTTTAACTCATCGGATGAAAACTTTCAATAGCTTCATGCATTGCTGTGTAATCGTTTCTTAGATAACGCTCAGTTGAAGATATATACTTATGTCCAGCCATATATTGAACTCTTCTTAAATCATCCTTTTTTAACCAATTAGTAATTACAGAAGCTCTGATTTGTTTGATATTGGTTACTCTAAAATTCATTTTCTTCAATTCTTTAAACACTGGATTAATTACACAACTTATTCTATCTGAATTAAGAGGAAATAAAGCATCTGCATGCGAGTTTATCTTTTTTTGAAGTATCGCTCTATGAGTTTCAATATATTGGATTAGCGGCATTATTTGACTTGAATTTAAATCTAGTGTTCTTGCATTACTTCTTCTGCTCCCTGGGACATACACCTTTCCTTGGTTGAGGTTTATATTATCAATTTTTAATAATCTAATACTTCTTGCATCTAGTCCTTGAAAAACTGCTAAACCAGTCAATACCTTATTACGCATTGCTACAGATGGACATTTAGGTGATTTAATACTTTCCGTTTGATAACTAAAATATAATTCTTCCAATTCTATTGGTGATAATAAATCATGCTCATAATAACGTTCAACTCCTTTTATAGTGGTGTTTTCAAGTGGATTCAAATGACGTTGTTCATCAAAAACCAAGTATTTAAAATATAGCTTTATAATTCCGACACTATGATTTATTGATTTCTGAGTAATCTTATTTTTTTTACTTTGAATGTATGTTACATACTCCAAACATTGCTTGTAATCCATCGTACAAGTATCATAATTTTTCTTTGTACACCAAGATAAAAACTTGGAGATAATACCATCATAAGAATGTATCGTCCTTTCTGAATAGGCATGTATTTCTAAGTATTCGTTGAAGCTATTCATCTTCTTTAAGCTTGTCTAATAAATGAACGTATATCTGTGTACTCTCAAGGCTAGAATGCCCTAACAACCTACTAATATCTTCTAGTTTCATTCCTTTTTCTAGTAAATGAGTAGCTAAACAATGACGTAATGTGTGTAAGGTTATTTTCTTGCTCATTATGATTTCATCTTCTGTTGCTTCAATGATTTTTCTTAATCTATCGCTAAAGGTCTGACCAAGCATCCTACCACCAAATCTATTTAAGAATAAAGAGTCGGGTGTTTTTGTTGCTTTATTGAATTGAGGTCTTGCATCATAGATATATTCCTCTAACACTTTCAAACTAAAATCATTCAATGGAATAAAACGAGATTTATAGTTTTTCCCTTTAGCAACAAACAATTGTCTTTTATCAAAATTCACATCATTTACATTTATGTGAACTACTTCATTTCTTCTTAATCCACAATTATATAATACAACTAGCATAGCTTTATCACGAAGTTGAAACCTTTTTGAAATGTGAGACCAATCACACGCTTTAAACAATTGTTTTACTTGGTCAATAGTCAACAAATCACGAACATCAATCGTTTCTGATTTCTCAGTTTTCAAATGAACTCCAAAATTATACTTAGCTCCATGTTCTTTCAAATATTTTAAGAACAGTTTTAATGCTTGTTGGTGCTTGTTTAATGCTCTATTTCCTAAAGCTCCACCACGTCTTTTATTTCGTCTAATTGATAGGTAATCGTTATAATATTCAGAAACTAATTTTGTGGTGATAAACTCAATACCTTCATGCCCTTTTGACTCCAAATAGTAGAAGAATTCTTTTAGGTGATTTGGTAAGGTATACGTTGTTTTCTCTGCATACCCTAACGTTGCTAACCACGATTGATAAGAGTTTACTAATACAATAAATGACTGATTATAAAGTGTTAATGATTTCATAGCTTCCTTTTGTTTTGTGTTTAATGACGAATTGAGTACAACCTCTTTGTTTCTAATGGATTAGCCTCGTCATTTAAGAGTGACGAACCTCTGACGAACTGACGAGCTTTTCAATACACAGTTCCAATGCTTTTTCTATTGAGGTTTCTAAATCTTTGAATTCATCTGTATAAACCAATTCATAACTTGTTGAAACACCTTTGATATCTGTTCTCTTTTGGATAAATCCTTCTTCTGATAATGAATTTCGATAACGTCTATGTGTTGGCTCCTTCAATCTAAAAGCTCTTCTAATTTCTTGATTTGAAAACGTCTTTTTATTATTTGCTTTTAGATATGCTATTAACTCTTCAAGATGATTTCTAGTCGCTGTGTTGAGCTTATCGGACTTTCTTAATAAAACCTCTTTTATTAAATCATTCGCTAGTTTAATATCGCTTAAAGTAGTTTCAATATAATCTTCACCCGTTTGTTCATCTGTTAGCTTTTCACGTTGGAATTGATGATAGAATGTTATCACTTCTATAAGCTGTAAATAATGAATATTTGTACGTCTAGGCTTGAATACTGACTTTGGTAGCTCCAAGTATTCCGCATAGGGATTGATTACTTTAATTGGCTCTAAAATACGTTGCGCATTACGTAATAACTTAGCACATCTTAATTGTTCATCAATATCAACTTTACCAGCATAATGCATACGCTGATACGCCATAATGCGTTCGTCTTGCTCCTTAGACTCATCTATATACAATAAGAAAGAACGGTTTGAATTATCTTCGTAAATACTTTCTTGGGTAGTACATCCAGCTACACATACAGGTCCTTCAACAACTCTATTTGTTGTCTTTCCAATACCTCCAATTGTTTTATTTACAATAGATTTCGTGATACGTTTTTTAGTTTGTAATTCTCTTAAAGGAAGTAATCCTTCTTTTGCACCATCCATGTCCTCAATCACCAATAATTTATTACGTAATTCATATTGATTGAAATAAAAGAATGCATTGGGTGATAGCATGGTAAATTCTACTTTATCTTCATTTGGAATTAACTCAGCCACCTTTGATTGTAGGTGAGTTTTACCGACACCAGAATTTCCGAAACTTATGCAATGTAATGGGCTTGAAGTCTTTCTGCTAGTGAAGATGAGGTACATTAATAATCTATTATTCTCTTCACCAACAATTCCAGATGCTCCGATTAATTTATTGGTAGCCATTAGTAAATCTTTAGATTCCAACAGTTCTTTTGCCTCGTTGTATTCTGCTTCATCTAATTCATACTCTACTGCATCTTCTTCATTTTCTTGTTCAATATTATCAAATCGATACACCTCTAATGCGTCTATTAATTGAGATATCATTCTTCTAACAGCTATGATACCTACTTCCAATTCTTCTGCTATTTTTCTCATTAGCTTTTCAACTTGAGAGCCATTATATAAATCAACACTATCTCTTCTTGAGAAGGTTGAACCTTCTTTAGTTATCTTTAAGGTTACACGTAAACTTCCTAAATTCAAATCGTTCAATCCTCCAAGAATGTTTACTACTAAGTTTTCACTTTTAAAAATGTAATTGTTTTTGTTTTCTGTGTTTAACATTGCTTTTTGGATTTTAATTATTCTTAATTTTTGGACATAGGTATTCACCCTCAGACTTTACTCTAAGCTGTAATCAACTGTTTATTAAGCTACATTGGTAAAATATTATCTTTTAAATGAGACCAGTGGTCAAGCATATTTTCTTTCATAAAACTTTGAAGCTCTTCTTTTTCTTTTATAAGTTCTAAGTTCAAATTTGATTTTTCAGAAAAACCATTAAAATCATAAACTATCGTATCAAATGGTTCTACTTCTAATAATTTGATAGTATCTTTTAATGTTCTATGTCCCATATAGTTCGATACTGAAGTAAAACATCTTTTAGAATAATGATATTTTTTTAATAATTTCAAAACACATGCTATTTGAAAAGCATTTGATTTTAGTGGTTTTAAATTAAATCCTTGACCTGTCTTTTCTTCTATTTCTTTTAAAAACTGTTTGCTGAATTTTTGCAATTCACGATTCAATGTTGAGGTACTCAACGGTTTTCTCGTCTTGTAATTCATATAAATAGTATCTTCAGCATCATCAATATCAACCACACCATAGGCTAGTTCAATATATTTATAACTTAAACCTAAAATAGGTCTGTTTGTCAATTCATCTTCCGAGAATAATTCAATTCTCATCATCCCATCATCATAATAAACTACATCATCCCACTTTATTTTTAGCTGTGAACCTATTTTAAGTCCCCATTGTGGTCCTGTAATACATAATAAAGCATGTCCTATTTCTCCTTTTTCAAAAAGCCATATTCCTAATAGTGTTAGTAATTCACTACTCCAATGTATTTGTTTTGATTCTTGATTCATTATGTTTTGTTGTTTTTTCATAAATACAATGCAAATATAACACTTTATTTCGATTAAACAAGTTTATTTCAGTTTTTTTATGAATTTACAACAATTAGAATTATTCCAAATATTACAAACTCAAGTATAAGTTACTGATTTCTTGCTCTCTAATCCCTAAATATATTTTTGTTGTCTGAATACTAGAATGATTGAACAATTGCGATAATAATATGAGTGCCTGTTCTGAATAATTATTCTTGGTCCATACTTGACGACCAAGTGACTTACGCATAAAGTGACTTGAGTACTGACCTTTTATATTATAATGTGTAAAAATCTGTTTCAACTTGGCATTTACGTGTTGAACGCTGATTGGTTTTTTACCAAAACGATTTACAAAGATGTACTGTTCAATACTTGGATTTAATTCTGCATGGATACGTTCAATGATTTCTGTTAATTCTGGATTGATAGTTACTTTACGTTCCTTTTTTGTTTTCTTTTCAACTAATTCACAATACTCCTTATATAATAGGTCTGACCATTTCAATTGTAATAAATCTGAAATACGTAATCCTAAATAACATCCGCATGAAATTAATAGTGCGAACTTGAAATCTCCGTCACGTTCTAATTTCAATACTAATGTCTTCATCTTATCCCATTCTAAAAAATCCGATGTTGTTTTTTGTCCTCGTAAACTCATAATCTTTTGTTTTATGTTTCATTTTCGGTGGTTATCGTAGCTTGTGAAACTTGATTTAACTTCAACTTATTCATAACCTCTTGGAAGTACTGATTTCACTAGGTTTCAATTTTCTTCCTTCACTTTCAACAAAAAGTGAAACTTACTCGACAAGGATACAAGGAAAAATATTCCCGTGCCAGCCTTTTATATTTTTTTATTCACGGAACCTCCCGTCCTTATTGGGATTACTTCCTTTTTTACTTCTAAAATATTGAATCAAGGACTTTTAGTGATTTCACAACTATTTATAGAGAAAGACTCTATGAAAAAAGGAATTAATGTGATATCACTCTTTGATGGTATATCTGTGGCACAGTTAGCCCTAAAACAACTAAACACCCCAATTAATAATTACTATGCTTCTGAAATTGATAAGAATCCTATCAAAGTAACCCAGCATCATTTCCCAGGGACAATTCAACTCGGTGATGTCCGAAATATTGATACTTCAAAATTACCTCCAATCGATGTAATGACATTTGGTAGTCCATGCCAAGACTTATGCTCTTTGCGTAAAAATCGTACGGGATTAGCTGGTGAGAAATCTAGCTTATTCTATGAAGCATTACGTGTCCTTCAAGAAGTAAAACCTAAATATTTCTTAATGGAAAATGTTGGGAGCATGCCCAAACATGACCGAAAAATAATTAGTGATTTACTCGGAGTTGAGCCGATTCAAATAAACAGTTCATTGGTTGGTCCAGCTTTACGTAATCGCTTGTATTGGACGAATATTCCGAATGTAGCTATTCCGACGGATAACAAAATTATATTGAAGAGCAGCGTTGAAAATGGCTGGGTAGATAAACGTAAATCCAATGCGATACTGACTAAGAACGTTCCGTACACACGTAATGGACTCATACGTTATTTAACACGTTCCATCGGGCAAATAGTGTTCTTGGATAAATCTTTTTGCTACGAACCGAAAGAGCGAAAGTTGGAATTAATTGAATCTTTGACGGATGATGAAGTGAAGCAACTCTTTAGACCGTTTACTACGTTAGAATTGGAACGTATGCAAACCTTACCCGATAATTATGTTGGTGAGATACTGAAGAAAACACCGAGTCATCACGTCATTGGTAATAGTTTCACCTTGGAAGTTATCAAGCACATACTATCACACGCAGATTTTAATACGGCAACGGATGAGTAAACAAAACAAGCTACAAGACCTTACCAATAGAATGCAGTTGAAAGATTTGGAGTTGAAGCAATCTCAGTCGGAGGATAGGAAGAAACTCATTAGAAACGAAATCTTGATACTTCAGAATCAACTAGCGTTGGAACGCATACGGTTGAAGATTATTGGGTTACGGGATAGCAGACCTTCTTAAAACTCTTGAAATTTTTCACAAAAATTTTTACGAAGCAATGCGAACTGTGTTTTTTCGCTTCGCTAATTGGTATAAGTAATAGAGGTCACAACATTTACAAATCTTTGTTGGTGGGGAGGAGGGAGGTTCTTTCGAGAATCTTTAAAACTGGTTGGTAGTTTGTTTACACATTGATGTGGAATAGCTTCTCAGAGCGTCACACGCTGTTTTTGGTTGAGAGCTCCTCAGTAAATACGTGCTAATCCAATAAGTACGGGTTCAGTTATTTTCCTTGATGTTTTTAATACGCTTCGCTTAT
>NZ_JAUOSW010000015.1:0-11160 GCF_030549005.1 Tenacibaculum soleae | reverse complement strand
TTGGAATTTCCTCTGGTTCGTTTTTGTTTACTAATTTAGTTGCTGAAACACGCAACGAAATCATACACAAACACGTTGTGCAACATATCTATGAAAGCAGACATAATTAACACAAATTATATTTTTAACCATAAAATTGTGAAAATATGGAGAATTACACTCCTTACATATGGAATAATACTGATATCTATTACATCAATTTATGAATTGAAAAAAATTTATGAATATGAATTGACTATTTCAATTATTTCTTCATTCTTTATGGTAACTGGGTTTATTATTACTATTCTAAGTTCATTTATCTATTCTAGGGTTGGAGAATTTACCTTCCGTGAAAATAAAATTGACTTGACTTTAAAAGAATCTGATTTATGTTTTGACCTTACTCAAATTGAAAAGTTGACTTTAGAAAAAGAGTATGGAAAATTTTACTTTTTTAAAATTAATAAAACAGAATTCGTGGTTGAATTGAATAAATCACAAATCTCGGAATTGAAAATGACTTTAAACAATTTAGGAATTGAAATAAATAGCAGATATTTTTTGAAAAAAATTTTTGATTGGTTTAAGAAAAAAAATACGTTGCACAACACCGTATAAACTTTATTGCTGGTTTTAGCTCACTTGGGAAATTCCTCCGGAATTTCGCCGTTCGTGTTTTATTTACTAAATTCACTGCTTAAACAACGCAACAAAGCTTATACAAACACGTTGCCCACAATTAGAAAAAACCGTACTATTTGACAAAAATTTTAGCACATATTGACGAGTTCGGAACAAACTCAATAGAAACTCAAAAAGATGGAGTTTCCTCGCATTTCTTAATCTGTGCTACTCTGATAAAAGAGGAGAATTTAATACCCGCAAAGAAAATAATTGATGAAGTTAGAAAAACTCATTTTCAAAATAGTGAAATTAAGTCCTCAAACGTAAAAAGAGCAAAACACACAAGAAGACTTACAATTCTTAATGAACTAAATCAAATTGATTTCACTATTTACTTGATAGTAGTTGACAAAGAAGAAATTAATTCAGAAGGATTAAGCATCAAGGAATCTTTTTATAAATATTTTAATAAGTTATTAGTTACAGACCTGAATAGAATTAACAATAAAATCACATTTATTGCAGACCAAATTGGTACTACTGAATATCAAAAAAGTTTTCAAAAGTATATTGAGAATAAAGTTACACAGTACGATTTATTCAATGAAACCAAACTATTTGAATTTAGCGATAGCAAGGAAAATAATTTAGTCCAATTAAGTGATTTTATTGTTGGCAGTTTAGCCAAATGTTTCGATAAAAAACATTTTCAAGAAAATTCATCTGAATATCTTACGCTATTAAAAGATAAACTTAATGTTAGATTTTGGCCTAATAACATTGCCAACTATTTAAGAACAGATAAAGAAACAGAAAATTTTGACCCAAAAATCGCTGAACTTTCTCTGAATTTAGTTAAAGATTATATTGCAAAAAATGAAAAGAAAGATGAGACAGATTTTATTGCTCAAATCTACCTTTTAAAATACTTAATGTTAATTCAAAAAGTTAGTCCGCATTATTTTATTCAAACACACGAATTAATGGACAAACTTAAAAATGAAATTGGATTAGAATATTCTGTTAGACTATTTAGAAAAAACATTATTGGAAACTTAAGAGATAACAATGTAATTATTGTTAGTTCAAATAGCGGTGGATATAAATTGCCTGTAAATAAGTCGGATTTAACCGAATTTGTAAATCGCTATAATAGTATTTTACAACCAATGCTATCGAGAATGAAAAAATGTAGAGATTCAATATTATTAGGAAGTATGAAGGAAATTGACATTTTGGATTATCCAGAATTTGACTCATTAAAAGAAATAATTGAACTAAAAAAATAGGATTAAAGTCTATGGATAAAAATCAAGTTTGGTACGCAAGTTATGGTTCTAACCTTTTGGAGGACCGATTTAATTGCTACATAAAAGGCGGCAAACCAAAAGGTTCAAATAATTTATATAAAGGTTGCACAGACAAAACTTTACCAACTGAAAGCGAGGAAATTTACATAAAAAGCGAACTGTATTTTGCTAATAAATCTAAAAGTTGGAATGGAAGTGGCGTAGGATTTATCAAAACAGATTTTGACGAAAGTAAAACGACTTTAGGTAAAATGTATCTTATCACAAAAGAACAGTTCATAGAAGTTGTTAAACAAGAAACAAATAACAAAGGAGAATTAAACATTGATTTCGAAAAAGCACAAAAATCAGGTTCTCTTATTTTTAGAGAAAAATCTTGGTATGGAAATCTATTGTATTTAGGAGAACAAAATGGAAATCCAATATTCACATTTACAAACGAGAGAAACCTAACCGACAAAATAAACGCACCAAACAAAGAATATCTTTCGATGATAATTAGTGGTTTAAAAGAAACCTATAATTTATCTGATTTAGTAATTAAAGAATACTTTGAAAGTATGGAAGGAATTAAAGGTAATCCAATAGAAAAAGAATTAGAAAAATTAATCAGAAAAGAATAAAAAACTGTGGGCAACACCGTGTATAATTAATGGCTGGTTCTCGCCTACCTACGAAAATCCTCGCGGATTTTCTATTCGGTTTTTATTTGCTAAATTAGGTACTTAAACACGCCACTAATCATACACAAGACCGTTGGCAGTAATTAAAAAGCAAAATGAAATTAGAACATTTTAAATTAAATAACAAAAATGAAGTAAAGCTGTTTTGTGAACGTTTAGACAAATTTCAAGAAAATAAAGTTGGTTATTCATTGCCGTATATAGATTTAAATATAGCTTTTAAAAATCTTCAAGATTATGAGCAAGGAGCTAGATTATTTACAGCATTACTTGACTTGAAAATAAATTTTGTTATGTTGAATATCGATTTTACAAACGCAGGAGGAGCTTGGAATAATTTTTTTTCAAAAGGAAAGTTAGAAGATGGCTCTGTTTTAGATAGCCAAATTAAATTTAATGGAAAAGCAGAAATGCAATATTATAACGGGAATTTTATACCAAAATATCGTGCAATTTGGGATAAAATAATGGGAATAATGATTTTAATGTTTAAACCTGAAAGTTATGAAAAATATAGAAAGGCAAAAAGCAGAAAAAAAGAGTTTCAAAAACTTGCTTTAGAAATTCAACAAATACCAAATGAATTTGCTGAAAATATAATCAAAGGGATTACTGATTTTGACAATAATTTTAGAACACCAGAAGTCCATGGAACTGGAAAAATAAGAAAATGGAGTTTCACGATGTATTCACTTCACGAAACACCTTTAATTGAACTTCAAAAATATTGGAATTGGTTATTACCTATATTATCAGAAACTGATAGAATTTTAAAAGGAATTGAAAAAAAAGAATAACTACTGCCAACACCGTATATAATTTATTGCTAGTTCTAGCCTACTTACGAAAATCCTAACGGATTTTCTATTCGGTAATTATTTACTAAATTAGTTGCTTGAAACACGCAACAAACCATATACAACAACGTTACCTGCAAGCTGAAAAAACCAAAGACAATGAATGAACTACATCCAATACAATTTTACTTTGAGTTACCAATTTACACTCGAATTGATTTAAATAATCCAGATACTTTTAGACATTTTGAAAGATTAATGGATTATAATGGAAACGTTGATTATTATAGTCCAAGTCTTAAAGAAAATACAACTTATTCAATTTCGGCAGGAAGAATGGAAAGTTTGGATTATTTTTTCACTTATGGTGGTATTAACAGATGTATATTAACTTGTGTAAGAACTAGAGCTACTGTTGATATTTTCATATACTATGATAAAAAGAAAAAAATAGTTCAAAAAATCGGGCAAATCCCTTCAATTGCAGATTTTCACATTAATCAAATAAAAAAATATAATAAAGTTTTAACTAAAAATCAGTTAAAAGAATTTACACGTGCAATTGGTTTAGCAGCTAATGGAGTTGGAATTGGGTCATTTGTATATTTACGTAGAATTTTTGAAAACCTGATTGAAGAAGCACACCTATTAGCAAAACAAGATGCTGGTTGGAATGATGTTGAATATTCGAAACAAAGAATGGCAGAAAAAATAGAACTTCTGAAAAACCATTTACCCGAATTTTTAGTAGAAAACAAATCTTTATATGGAATTTTGAGTGTAGGAATTCATAGTTTAAAAGAACAAGACTGTTTAGCATATTTTGAGACAGTAAAAGTAGGTATTGAATTAATTCTTGAAGAGAAACTCGATGCTTTTAAAAAGAAACAAAAGATTGAGGAAGCGAAAAATAAAATTGCTTCTTTGACAAGTACAGTAAAAGGAAAGAAATAACCAGCAGGTAACACCGTATATAATTTATTGCTAGTTCTAGCTTACTTACGAAAATCCTTGCGGATTTTCTATTAGGTTTGTATTTGCTAAATTAGGTGCTTAAAACACGCAACAAACCATATACAACAACGTTGGCAGCAAGTAGAGGAAGATCCTCCGATTAAAATTTAATTATGAAAATTATATTCTATCTTTTATTAACTTATTCAATAAATAGCTATTCTCAAAAGACAAATATTGTGAATATCTCATACAATTTGAAGAATGAGATTATAAATGAGAAGAACAGGAAAATAATTGAAAAAAACGGAAATACAACTTTCTATATTAATGGAAATTATTTTGAGTATAATAAAAAATCAGAATTAATGAACGTGAAAAAAAATGAAATTGAAAAATTCACCTTTAACACTCTTTCTGAAATAATTATTTATAGAAACAAATTAATAGACGAAAACATTAAAAACTCTGAAAAGAATGGAAAACTTAAAATTTTGGAGAATTCAGAGGTTTTTAAGGAGATTTATATATATGAAAAGAGAAACAATTCAATATTAAAATATCCTGTAACTTGGCTAGAAGTTATAGAATGTCAGTGAAATAAAAAAGGAAAAACCAGCAGCCAACACCGTATATAATTCATTACTAGTCCTAGCCTACTTACGAAAATCCTCGCGGATTTTCTATTTAGTTTGTATTTGCTAAATTAGGTGCTTAAAACACGCAACAAACTATATACAAAAACGTTGGCAACAAGCTGAACAAAATCCCGAATGAATCAAAATATGGAACAAATATTTGAATTAGAAACTGCCGAAAAATATAACGAAGCATATTCTGAATATCAAAAACTGATTTCGGAAAACAATTCGGATTTTGAAACGTGGAAATATTATTTTTTCTTTTTATGGTCTATGCTTGAAGATGTCAATGGACAATTTAAGAAAGATATCAATTTACGAACTGAATTGGAATCTGAATTAAAAAATGGACTGTATAAATACTCGGAATTGGCTGAATTTAATTTTATCGCTGGATATACGATTTCAATTTTCCCATACGAATTTGGAGATTACGAAGAGTTGGAAATTAAAGGAAAAGAAATGCTTAAAAAAGCGTTCGAATTGGAACAATCTAATCCGATTTACAAAATGGTTTATTTAGGCTCAAAAAGTCTGAATGAGAACGAGCAAAGTTTATATAAAAAGGCTTGTGCTGAATCAAAACTAATTTTAAAAACAAAATATAGCGGAAAAGGTTTATTAAACGAATATTATAATCAAGTATTTAATCGTGAATAAAAAGCCAATTGCCAATAAGATGAAAAGATGAACTTAATACAAAAACAAGCTGAAGATTACCATATGTACAATTTCAGCGAAGGAGAAAATCATAAAGTATTTATTCAAGGAGTAAGAACCGAATTATATGAATACAGAAAAGATTCGCATAAACTTGAATTTATAAATACTTTACTTAAGCTATTAAAATTGGGTTATGATGAGCATTTAGAATCCTGTCAGTATAAAAAAGACAGACTCAAATGCGGAATTAACACGAATTATGAAAATATACTCTTCTTTATTCAAAATGAGAAGGATGAAATAATAGAAGGTTTAGATTCGTCAGAATTTTCAATTCCAGAACGAAATATTAACAATGAAAGTTTGACAAGAATAGTAGATGACCTAAATAAAATTAAACTCGGTCAAGAACTAACTTATAATGACTTATACGATGAACTTCAAGAATTAAAAGAATATTATTTTTTAAACAAAAAACATTGGACTCAATTGTTCATAGGTAGAATAAGTGAAATGGTTGCTGGTGGAGTAATTAGCGAAACTGTTTCTAAAGAAATAGTGAGTACAGTATTGAAAAATTATCAAGGATTAATAAACTAAAAGCCAGTTGCCAACAACGTGTATAATTCATTGCTAGTACTCGCCCACTTGCGAAAGTCCTAGCGGACTTTCTATCTGTGTTTTATTTGCTAACTTTAGTGCTTAAACACGCAACGAAATCATACACCAGTCCGTTGGCTTTAATTAAAAAAATGAAATACTTAACCTTAATTTTAGTAATATATTCTAATTTATTTTTTTGTCAACAAGCAGAAATTAAATTCAAGAACTTAGAATTACTTGAAGACAAAACCATGCTATTTGAAATAAATGGAATTAAAATAGAACCTAATAAAAAAACTTATAAAATACCCATAAGTAATAATATTGACACTATCTTCTTTTATTATAACTATACTAAATCAGATAAAAAAATTCAATCTTTTGCTAAATTTAAGAAAAACAAAAATTATATAATTAGAATTAATATGTGTAGTGGTTATGAACTTTATCCTGAACAGAAAGCTAAAACAGGAAAAATTAAAATCATTGACACTAAAATAGATAGAAATAAAAGTGTTTCATTTTGTGCGGAGGAGATTATTCTAAACAAAAAAAAATCTAAATATGAAAAATGTCATCCATCAGCTATGTGTAGATTCTCTTACCAAAAAATAGACTTAATTGAAAAATATGATGAAATTTTAGATTCATTTAATTTTCATTTTTTACACGGAGAAAGATTAAATTTGAAAATTAATGAAAGTAGAATACTCTTTAATGTGAAGTAAACTAAAGCCAACAATGTATATAGTTAATACGGGTTTAGTGTTTAATTCAAAGTTTTGTGTATATTTACTAAGTCCGTCAAATCATTTTGATTTGACTTTAGTACAGAAAAAATAAAGGCAAACAAAATGCTTTGCCTCGTGCTAAATTGAAAGTCTGCTGACTTTCTATTCCCGCACTAAACCATATACGCAACGTTGTGTGTAATTACTCAACTGAACTCAAAAAAATGATATGAAACAATTTAACTTAAAAAAATAATTAATGAATGAAATAAGTTTACCATATCATTTAATAATTCCAAGTCTAATTTCAATTTTGATTTTAGGAACAATAATTCTGAAAAGGAAAAAACTATTTGCAAATAGAAAATGGAAATCGTTTTGGATAAGTACAATAATATTTTTCGGAATTTATCTTCTGATTGTTGGAGGAGCAACTTATGCTGACATTTCATCGGAAATGGCTTTGCGAAAATTTGACTTGAATGGAGATGGAATGTTTAATGGTGCTGAAATTACGCCTGAATTAAAAGTTGCGCTAAATAAAGTGAGTTCTGATACTGGGAGAAATTTTTCGTTTATTACTAGATTGATTTTTTCTGGAATTATTACATTTTTTATCTTTCTAATTGGAAAAGCAACTGAACGAATGAAAACTGAAAATAAAAAAACTACACACAACACCGTATAAAATTAATTGCTGGTTTTAGCTCACTTGGGAAATTCCTTCGGAATTTCGCCGTTCGTGATTAATCTAGTAAATTAGTTGCTTGTAACACGCAACTAATCTTATACAACAACGTTGGCAATAATTTAGAGAAAAACCGAGAATATGATAGTAGAATTCATTGGACACGGAATAAAAGGAAACAAAAAAACTGTTGGAGATTATATCTGTAGTTCTCTGAATGACAACACATACAATTCATTTACAGCATTTTCAGCATTTACTAAAATGTCTGGAATAAACTCTATAAGAGAAGAATTACTAAAAGCAAAAGAAGATGGAAAATCTATCAAATTTTATTTAGGAATAGTAGAAAAAGGAACTTCTAAAGAAGCTCTTGAATTTATGATTGACAACTCAATTCCTACTTGGATTTTTTGTACAAGTAGCTCAATAATGTTTCATCCAAAAATATACTATTTTGATGGAGAGAAAAAAACTAGATTTATAACAGGTTCTTCTAACCTCACAAAACCTGGATTATTTGACAATATTGAAGCTTCTACTTTAATGGAATTTAATCCAACAGACACACAAGGTCAAAAGTTTAAAAAGCAATTTCTCAAATATTTTGAAACAATATTAGACGGAACTGACCAAAATGTTGAGAAATTGGACAAAGGTGTTTTAAAAGATTTAATCGAATCAGGTTTTGTATTTGATGAAAGTCATACAAGAGATGATTTTAATTTTACAAGCAAAAACAAAAACTTATTTAACAAACGAAAGAAAAATAAATTTAAAAAAGAGGAATTAGGAGATTTAGAAACTTTTAAGACTAGAAGAGGTAGTTCAATGTATGAAGATACTGTGACTCAATATTATTTAGACAATTGGGAAGGACTTTTTGAAGAATATTTAGAATATTCAGAAAAAGAAAAACGTAAAACAGTAGCTAGAGATTATGAAAACCATAGACTTTATACTTGGTACAGAAAACAAAAAATATTTTATTCTAAAAAAATAATTCCAACAGAACATTTTGAAAAATTAGAAAAAGCTGGTTTCTATTTTGGAGATGCCAATGAGTTAATGTGGCAAAATATAGAAGAAGAATGGCTTGATGTTTTATTAGATGCTATTCTAGACAAAGAAGATATTCGAATGAATCACAGATATGTCTATAAAGATAGAAAACTTGGTACTTGGTTAGTTGGTGTTAGACAAGCAAATAAAAAAGGAAAAAAACTTGAATTAAAAAAACTTATAAATGATTTAGGTTTTTATTTTAAAGATACAAGTAGAGCTACTAATGATGTTATTGAAAGGTTTGTAAAGGATTTATCAGAAAGTGAAAATCCTTCAAAAATGAATTTTAGGAATAGATTCAATAGTAAAGTTTCAAAAAACAAAAATAAAATATCAAATACACTTAGATTAAAAGTAGAAGAAGTCTGGAAAACTAAGTTTAAAGAAAATTTAAAATGGGAAGTTTCATCTAGAACCGTTGATAAAACAGAAGAATGGAAAGCTTTTCGCTATGATAAAAAAAGAAATCCAGAAGGAAAATGGTTTAAAGGTCAATCACACTTAGGTGAATTATATTATTGGGTTTATCATAAAAAAAAGGAAAAAAGAAAAATGGATTTAGTTATTGACAAGTTTAACAGAACAGAATTAAGGGAATTAAAAGCTGAAGGTTTTCCAATTGAATAAAAACTATTGCCAACACCGTGTAAAATTAATTGCTGGTTTTAGCCAATTTACGAAAGTCCTCGCGGACTTTCTATCTGTGATTTATTTACTAACTTTAGTGCTTAAAACACGCAACTAATCTTACACAAACACGTTAGGCTTCATTAAAAAAACTGAACTGAAATATCCAAAAAATAAAAATATGAGTATGAAAACATTTAAAGAATTAAAAATAATTTCTGAACCCGAAAAATTGTCAACATTGGTTGTGAAATTACAAACAGTCGATTTAGATAGGTTTTTGTACAATTCTGAAAAAACTCTCGATTACGCAAAAATGATTGGCAAAAAGTCAGATCAAGTTTTAACATTTGAGAGCCCTGAAATTAGAGGTGCTGTTGCCTATGTATGGTTAGTAGCTGATGAAAATGAACTAAAAATCACTAATATTACTCCCAATAAATCAGGGCAATTGAGCATTGAGCAGTATAATTCCATCTTAGATGAGTTTAATGATATTATTATAAAACAAAACATTGACAACCAGTATCAAGTAATTATATCAAGTGATAGTAAAACAATTATCGATTATGCAGGGTTAAAAGTTTCTGAAAAGCTTCAAGTCTGGATTAATTCGGCCAACAAATCTACTTTAAATACACATCCTTTAGATTTTCAAAGGTGGGCAAGTTTTTTAATCTCAGCTCATAAAAATCAATCAGAATTAACTTCAGTACAACTTGAAAAGTACTTAATTGAAGAAATCGGAATTCCTGATGATGAATTAGTTAATAAAATAGCTATTGACTATGAATATGGACGTGACTTATTAAAAGAGTATGATACAGACAGATAGTTTACAAATAATTGAACCTGATAAGATTTTAGAAAATATACCTCCCGAATGTAAAAATATTTACTTTTGGGATACTTGTGGGTTATTGGATATTTTTAATCTTGTAATTGACTCAACAAATGATTCATTTATTCAAACACTTAAAAGAATTATTGCACAGATAGACAGAGGTGAAGCTATTTCCGTCTCTTCAGTAATCGTCATTTCTGAAATTAAAGACAATTATCCAGAACCGTATGGACAGGCTGATAAGTTGATTAATGAAACATTAAAACAATATAATAAGCTAATGAAATACCTAGTTGGTCTTGGAATGTCAGAAGAAGCTTCTGAAATAAGCAAAAACTCCATTGATTTATTACCTACTCTTGAACGTATTGTCCAAAATTTATTAAATAAAACATATTTTATCAATGACAATTCTTATTTAAAATTAGCTAGAGATAGAGTTGTTTCAAAAGTACCTCCTGGTATTAAAAATGAATTTAAAGATTGCGTGATTTGGGAAACGTGTATAGATTTATCCAATTACAAGGTTAATGGTGAAAAATTGTTTTTTATATCATCAAATGAAAGTGATTTTGGAAAAAATGGAAAAAGGTTCTCAAAGATAACAGAAGATTGTGCGGAATACTCTATTGATTTCATACACAAAATACACGAATTATATACGCATACGGAATAATAACGAAGCCTAACAGTGTATAAAAAACATAGGGCATTTGTGGCTTAACCGAAAGGTCTGTGAATATTTACAAAGTCCACTAAATATAAAATTTGGCGTTTATAGAACAAAAGATAAAAACAAAATATTTATATTTAGCTAAGTAATAAACCGAAACGTAAGTACTTATCAACTGCCCTACGTTTCTTATACTAAACGTTGGGTTTAATGCAAAAAAATCTCGTTGAATTTCAAAAATTTTAGTCTTTTAAGAACAAAAAAAGTTATTTAAT
>NZ_JAUOSW010000014.1:0-11306 GCF_030549005.1 Tenacibaculum soleae | reverse complement strand
CTCTCGGATTTTCTATTCGGTTTTTATTTGCTATATTTAGTGTTTATAAACGCAACAAACTATATACAATCACGTTGTGCATAATTTACCAAAACCCTATAAAATTTGACTTTTAAGGAAATTTATAAGCTAACAATTAAATATTATCCATCTGAAATTGATATTTCGGACGGAATAATGGTTAAGAAAGATAGTGGGAATTTTAAAACTTTATCGGACTCTTGGGATGACGCCGAAATAAAAACTGAAAATGAATCTGATTTTATAAAGTTAATGGTTTGGGCAATTTTTTGCCCTTATCACAAAAAAACGATAGAAAACTTTATGAACGGAAAAAAGACTGTTTCTCTAACTGAATTGGATATGGAATATCTGAAATACAAGTTTGAAGAAAGCTTATTAAATAAGGAATCGAACTATTATGCTGAATCAAGACGACAATACAGAATTGAATAAAAAACTACAATAAATGAAAAAAATATTCATCTTGACTTTACTCTCATTTTTCGGTTGTAAAAACGACCCAATCTGTACTGTGAACGAAAATAACGCTGGAAAAGAAATTTATGACGTGGACGAGGCGACTTGTTTCATTGCATTAAAGCTAAATAAGAAAAAGTCTGACTTGAATTTGATTCGTGATGCTCTGGTTGCGGAAATAAACTTTATGGATAAAATAGGACTGAACTCTGACAATCCGAATCCTGAAAGCGAAACTGAATCTAATGTCGAATTGGATATAAATCAAATGGTAGAATATGCTCTGAATGAGGAAAAAGTTGACCTGACAAAAGAGGAATTACAGGAAATCTATGATACAGAAATTGAGTATTTAATATTTATCGGAGTTGCGGGATAATAAAAAACTATGCACAACACCGTGTATAATTAATTGCTGTGTAAGTGCTCATCTGGAATATTCCTTCGGAATATTCTCAGGTTCGTAAAAGTTTGCTAAATTAGTTGCCTAACCACGCAACTAATCATACACAAACACGTTGTAAACAAGCTAAAGAAACTTTATGGGATTAACAGGATTTAGAGAAAGAATATTAAAATTAAGAGCTGAACAAGCTAAATCTATTCCATCCAGAGTATTTTTCAATCATTTTTTTTCGATTATTTATTGTATTGATTGTAACGAAGAAAAGTATGACTTAAAAAAAATCCCTTTTTACAACGGAATTAAAATTAAGAATGAGAAATTTAATATTGAAGAAGTACGAAAACTTCTTTGGAATTCTTGGAGTACGGAATATGCATATAGAATTGGCGAAAAAATAGACAATGACGACTATTATAAATTTTCACTTCATTGGAATTTCCCACAAGCTTACTATTCTGTTTATTTATCAATGACTGCTTTCCACGAAACTCAAGGAATTGCTAATGAACAACACGAAAAATCTATTAAACTATTTGGAAATTCAGTAAAAGATAAGCATTACCCATCTGCAATAAGTTTTTACACCTCTGGACTTAAAAATGAGTTCGAATATTTTGGACTTCCAAACTTTAAAGGCTTCCCTAAAGAAAATAGTGTTTTAAGTAAAATTGAGTGTTTAGAAGATGCCGAATTGCAATTAGCTACATTTTTAAAAACTACAAGAAAGAAAAATGCGGAGGATAAAAGAAGTCGACTACAAAAACAAAATCACAGAGATTTTAGAAACGCAAAAGGAGAATTTAGAAAGTCATTTAAAAAAGAACATTGGGATATTATTTTCAAAAAAATTCCGATAACTTCTGTTTTCAACTTATTATATAGATTGAGAATAAAAGCCAACTATCGAGACATTGAAAGTTTTGTAAATGCAGATATTGATTTTAAAAGTTTCCATTCAAGTTTAGGACAATTAATTTACTACTTGAATTTTATTCACGAAGCTTACATTGTAAAAGCAATTGGAATAGTTGAATATGAAAAAATATTAAAGACATTTCCAAACCACTTGAATGAAGAAACAGCATTGAAAAGATTTGAAGAAAATATTAAACCATTAGAATAAAGCCAGTTTACAACACCGTATATAATTTATTGCTAGTTCTAGCCTACTTACGAAAATCCTCGCGGATTTTCTATTCGGTTTTTATTTGCTAAATTACGTGCTTAAACCACGCAACAAACCATATACAAACACGTTGTAGCCAATGCGAAAAAACCAACAGAATAAATGATAAAAACAGAATTTGGAAATTTTGATGGTAATAAATGGGAAAGTATTTCTCAATTATGTTTTAAAAACAATTTCCGAGAAGAAGCATATCAAGAGATTAAAGCTACGCCTGGAGATTTTGGAATTGAAGGATTTACTAGAACAGGAAAAGTATTTCAATGCTATTGTCCAAATGAACATTATTCAGCAAAAGAACTCTATGAAAATCACAGAGATAAAATTACCAAAGATTTAAAAAAACTTAAGACATATGAGCAACAGCTTAAAAAAATCTTAGGAACAACGAAAATTAATAAATGGTATTTTGTAACACCAACTTATGCTAAAAATGAAATAGTTCAACATTGTACACAGAAAAAAGAAGAGGTAAAAAGTTGGAATTTATCAATAATCGACAATACTAATTTTGAAGTAATATTTGAAGATATAGACTTTCTTCATCCTTTTTTAAATACAGCAATTGAAAACTCAAAAATCAAAATTGATATTTCACCTTCAATAACAATCGAGAAATCAGATAAATTGAAATGGAAAGGTTCAGAAATTTCATTAATCGAGAATGCTCAAAATAAAAATACACATAGAGTAAATAAAAGTTCTTCAAATTTTGATGCAAATTTGGATAAACTAGTAGACATAAATGTAGAAAACTACTTAGAAGGGAATAATATTCTTATAAAGTGGAAAGAAGATTATCCTAATGATTATGAGAGTTTTTTAGATATAACCAGTGCGATTGAATCTGAAATTGAAGAAAGATGCATATCAAATACAAAAGAACCTAGCGAATTATATAATGAATTTAGAGGTCTCTTAAAAAGTGAATTACAAAATTCATTTAAAAATTTAGCACCACAACTGATTTTAAAACTAACAAACTGGGCACTAGCTGACTGGATATTTAGATGTCCAATAAATTTTGAGTAAATGGAACTATACGCTGAAAAAATAACATTTTCTAAGAAACCTATTTCTATTCCACCAGAATATAGACCGTCATACACTATTGGTTTAATTGTACTAATTTTAAAACTTTGTTGTCAAAGTTCTAAATCCAGTTTATTAAAGCTTCATTTAATTAATTGGGCTTTAAAAAGTAAAGAAAACCAAGAATCATTGAGGAAATTTGTTCATAGTAATTATACTGAAACTTCAAAAACTTGGGGAATTGAACCTAGTTTAAATAGAGCTCTAAATTATTCAGTTCACGAAGGAATTTGTTCAATATCAAAAGGAAAGTATCAATTACAAGAAAAAGGCGAATTGTTTTACTCAAAAATAATAAAAGATACAGAGTACCTAAATGAAGAAATTGAGTTTCTTAACTTCTTAGGTAAAAGAAAAATCACAGATAATCGTATTGATTCAATCTACAAAAAATGGAAGAACCAAAATGCTTAAAATAAATAACATAAAAATAGATGTAAACACTAATAATGGTCTTTTTGGTGCTTTTCACACATTTACTTCAGGTCTAAATATAGTCAGAGGAAATAACACTAGTGGAAAAAGTAGTCTATTCCAAGCCATTGTTTACGCACTTGGTTTTGAGGAATTAATTGGAGGGAGATTTGAAAAAACAATGCAATCTGTTTTAAAAGACCAAGTTGAATATCCGAAACACACATTTCATAGCGTACTTCAATCTTTTATTTTATTAGAAATTGAAAATGTAAATGGAGATATTATTACAATACGTAGATTCGTTCAAAATCCAAACAGAAAATCACAACTAATCGATGTGTTTTTTGGTAGTTTATTAGCTAATGAAAGTTTAGAAAGTCGTCCAATGTTTATACACGATAATGGTGGTGCTTCTGATGAAAATTATGGATTTCATTTATATTTAGAGGAATTTTTAAATTGGAAACTTCCTAAAGTTTTAACTAACAAAGGAGAATTACGTAAAATATATATACAACAAATTGCTTCTAGTTTTATCATTGAACAAAAGTCTGGTTGGTCGGATTTTTTTGCCACTATGCCAATTTATGGGTTAAACAATAAAGAAGCTCGAATTGTCGAATTCATATTAGATATGGATGTTTATGGCAATAAAATGAAAAAACAAGAACTAGGCATATCAAAGAGAATTCTTGAAAATGATTGGTTAAATTTAAATAGACAATTCGAAAGATTTGCAGAAAAAGGTGGAGGAAAACTAACTGGATTATCACAAAATCCTATGATTATTAATAATCTTGAAGAAATAAATGTTCGGCTTTCAAAAGATGAAACTGATTATTCTATTTCCAATTACCTAGATTTGATGATTGTTGAATTTGATACATTAAACAAAATAGAAACTATTTCTGTAAAAGATAAAACAAGTGATAATGAAATACTAATTGTAAAAAAAGAAGAAAGTTTAAATCAACTAAGTTTTGATGTTGAAATGATATCTAGTGAATTAACTTTTGACAAACAAAAACTAAGTAATTTTAATTATCAATTAGAAAACTTAAACGAAGATTTAAGAAAAAATAAAGGGGCTTTTAAAGTGCAAAAAATGGGAGCAGAAATTGATTTAAAAATTTCTGAAAACAATTGCCCTTCTTGTAATCAAGAAATAAATGATTCTTTACTTCCCTTATCGGTTAAGCAAGTACCAATGCGTTTAGATGATAATATAAATTTTTTATCTGCTCAAATAAAAATGCTTCAAGTAAATATTGAAAGTTTAGAGTCTAAAATAATTATTAAAGAGAAAAAATTAAAAAACCTAAGAGGTTCACAAAACAACTTAAGAGGTCAAATAAGAGAACTTAAAAAAGAATTAACTTCTGACGACAGACTTCCTTCAATAGTAGATATAGAATATCGCTTAAACTTAAAAAAAAGAATTGAATTTTATTCTAAATATTTAGCAGATTTTTCAGAATTAAAAGATGAATTATCAACACTTTCATCTAAATGGAAAAGAATATTAGAAGACCAAGAAAAACTTAAAAAAGACACCTTTTCGCCAAATGATATTTCTAAATTAAAAATATTAACTAATAATTTTAAATCACTTTTAAGCAAATTCAATTATAGTAGTAAAACAATCAACGATATTGCAATTTCTGACGAAAATTATTTGCCTTTAGCAAAAAAACCAAATGACAATCTTGTTTACAATATCAGGTTTGACTCTTCTGCAAGTGATTTCGTTCGCAGTATTTGGGCTTATACTTGTAGTTTATATAAAACTTCAATTGAGAAAAACGGAAATCACCCAAACATATTAATGTTTGATGAACCTAAACAGCAAGATTTATCAATTAATGATTTTAGTAATTTCTTGAAAGAATTATCAACATATAAAAACGCACAGACATTACTATTTGCTTCATTTGAAAATTCAGATGAAACTTTTAATAAAGCAACAGAAGGAATTGAATTTCATTTGAATTATATAAATGAGAAATTAATAAAACCAATTGAATAAAGCACTGGCTACAACACCGTATATAATTTATTGCTGGCTTCTCGCTTACTTACGAAAGTCCTCGCGGACTTTCTTGGTCGGTAATTATTTACTAAATTAGTTGCTTAAACCACGCAACAAACCATATACAAACACGTTGGCGCTCATAGAAATCGAAATTTTTAGAAAATATTTTTATTGAAAAGTTATTCTATTTTTTATAGAAAATTAAGAAAAATGTAATTTATTGAAACTTTAAAAAATTGAATAGTATTTACGCTTTTATGAGAATTGATTTCCTAAATTCCAGAAATACTAAATCGAGAAAAATCTCGTCTAGTTTCAAAATGAATATGGAATCGTTGCGCTAAAAAGAGAATAATTTAGTTTTTAAGAATATTTTTATAATTATAGAAAAATCTTGTAGAATCTAATGTTACAAAAATCGTTATGAAAAGAAAGAGAATATTTCGAGAATTAAAAAATGAGTTTTAGCAACATTGCGGAATTGAAATCATAAGAATTTACTCGAAATCTAAATATTGAATAAAAAGAAAAAAATACTTGAGAATTTTAGCTACTAAAAATAGAACCCGAAAAAAGCAGAAACGTAAACTACGAAACGCCAACAACGTGTATAGTTCATTACGGGGGATTTTCTTGCAGAAAATCCTCGCACTTTTACTATCTTTGGTTTAAGTTCGGAAAATTGCTGCGCTCTTTTCCGTAACGAAACCATACACAAATACGTTGTAAGTAATTTGAGAAAAACACTAACCATACTATTAATTTTGACCTTCGGACTTTTTTCTTGCAAATCCGAAAAGAAATACTCGGACTATAATGAAACGGACTTTTATGAAGTACAAGGAATTATAAACTACGCAAATCTGACAAGTGACCCTTTCGACAGTACAACTGAAAAAAATGTTAGTTTCACCTATTTTTTAGACCGAGAAAACCCAAAAACTGGAATTGAAAATAACTTGGAAATGTTTGAGGCGCAAAATGGATATCCGCTAATAGTTTTAGTTCATAAAAATGACGAAAACATAAGTTTTTACGGCAGAGTTGGAATTCTTGAAAATTTGAATAAAAAGGAAAAAGAGTTTCTAAATAAACACATCCAAAGTGAGATGACTAAAATAAAAGAAAAAACGCCTGAATACATTTATAACGCACTAATTAAAGACACTATTAAAGAAAATCAAACTGACAAAAAATAAAAAACTACTTACAACATAGTATAAAAAACATTGCTTATTTTGGCTAAAACGAAAGGCAGTTGCTCTTTTGTTAGCTGCTGATTTTCCTTCGGAAAATCCTCGCATACAAAACCGCAACGTTCCTTATACATAACCGTTGGGTTTCATTAACAAAAAATCGTAAAAATTCAAACTTTTAGATTTTTAATTGATTTTAAAATGTTGGAAAAACTTGAGGAAAAACTATATCGGAATTTTCTCAGAAAACCGTAAAAATATAATTTGAAAATTTTAGTCTTCTAATAATGTTTTTCAAAAAAAGAAAAATTCCAGTTGAGAATTATTCTGTAAAAAGTTGGAGTATTTAGAGTTAAATTTTCAAAGCTCTTACTTTAGAAAAATCTCAGAAAGAATAAAATAGAATTGAATATATATAGAAAAAATAAATCACGGAATTTAGCAAGTTTGCGGAATTTAAATTCTTTATGAATAATTGCGGAAAAGTAGAATTAAAACAGAATTGAACACTAAAAAAGAGAATAAATCGCGGAATTGAACAATTTTGCGGAATTAAAATTCTTTATGGAAATAATTGCGGAAAAATTCTTTCAACAATAAAAATTAAAACAGTAAACCAATATAACGAAAACCCAACAACGTGTATAGTTCATTACGGGGGATTTTCTTGCAGAAAATCCTCGCACTTTTACTATCTTTGGTTTAAGTTCGGAAAATTGCTGCGCTCTTTTCCGTAACGAAACCATACACAAATACGTTGGCAATAATATAGAACCGAAATGAAATTTGACTTTATAACAGATGAAAAATTTAGGAATCTCTTAGAAAGGGATTATGAAGAATTGATGAAATGTTTGGAAACTAAATCATCAAAATCTGTTCTAATTCTTTCGGGAAGTATTATTGAAGCTATTCTTACGGATTATTTTTTAAATTTTCCACCTGAAAAACACAACGAAAAAAAAATATTAAGTAGCGACTTATACAAGTTAATTGAACTTGCGAAAGAAAATGAACTCATAAGTCAATCAACTAAAGAACTCTCAACTGTTCTTAAAAATTACAGAAATTTAATTCATCCTGGAAGGGAAATAAGAAAAAATGAATCTTTTGACTTTGATACTGCGGTTGTAGCCAAAAGCTTAGTAAATATTATAATAAAAGAAATTAGAGAAAACTACCTTAACAATATTGGATATTCTGCAAATGACTTGATTTCCAAATTGGGAAATGATGCACTTTCAGAAACAATATTTGAAAAATTATTATTGAAAGTACATAAGTCGGAAAAAAGTAAGCTATTTAATATTTTAATTGATAATGAACTTGATAATACACCTTTCTCTAATGAAATACTAAATCCAAAAAAGTACATAAACATACTTAAATCCCAAGTTGAAAGAGAAGTCGTTGATGCTCAATTAAAAAAACTCATTAACAAAATCGAAACTGGAGAACAATGGGAAGTAATAATGTATTATGATATTCTTCATCAAGAAATCAACTATCTAGCGAAAGATGAAATAGAACTTGTATTATTATACATTCTAAACGCTTTTATAGAATTATCAAATGACAAAGACCAAATTAGACGATTTAATAGGCTGAATTTATTTTCATCTTTTGGAACACATCTGACTTCAGAAACTGTCAAATTAGAATTTCTAAAATTGATTTGTAAAGTAGTATATAATTACGAAGAAGATAAATATGAATATTTTGGAGCTTATGACCAACTAATAAATTCTGTGGCATCTGACAAGAAAGAAAAGATTAAAGAATATGTACTAAATAATGTTAGTTCGTATTTCCACGAACCTTTTTATGAAAAATATGCGAATGGAGATTATTTGCCATTTTAAAAATACTATTGCCAACACCGTATATAATTTATTGCTGGCTTCTCGCCTACTTACGAAAGTCCTCGCGGACTTTCTTGGTCGGTAATTATTTACTAAATTAGTTGCTTAAACCACGCAACAAACCATATACAAACACGTTGGGTTTCATTAACAAAAAATCGTAAAATTTCAAACTTTTAGATTTTTAATTGAGTTTAAAATGTTAGAAAAACTTGTAGAAAAACTATATCGGAATTTTTCTCAGAAAACCGTAAAAAAATATAATTTTCTAATTTTAGTTTTATAATAATATTTTTCAAAATCAGAAAAATTCCAGTTGAGAATTGTTCTGTAAAAAGTTGGAATATTTAAAGTTAAATTTTCAACACTCCTACTCTAGAGAAACCTCGGAAAGAATAAAAATAGAAAAAACAAATCGTGGAATTTAGCAAGTTTGCTGAATTTAAATTCTTTATGAATAATTGCGGAAAAGTAAAATTAAAACAGAATTGAATACTAAAAAGAGAGAATAAATCGCGAAATTTATCAAGTTTGCGGAATTTAAAATAATTGCGGGAAAATTATTTCAACAATAAAAAGTAAAATAGTAAACCAATATAACGAAAACCCAACAGCGTGTATAGTTCATTACGGGGGATTTTCTTACAGAAAATCCTCGCACTTTTACTATCTTTGGTTTAAGTTCGGAAAATTGCTGCGCTCTTTTCCGTAACGAAACCATACACAAGTACGTTGCCAGTAATACAAACATAACATATGAACTTAGGAATAATAATAGGAGTTAGTGAATATTCTGATTCAAAAAACAATCTTCCAGGATGTAAATTAGATTCTGTTAATATGAATGCCATTTTAAGTAAATCAAATAAATATGATGATATTCTTTTGCTTAATGAAAAAATGACAAGTGCAGAGTTAAAAGAAAAATTGACTGGATTTATTTCTGATAATCAAAAAAATGAAATAGAAGAATTATTTTTCTATTTTACTGGGCACGGAGAATTTCACAGCAACGAATTCTATTATTTATTATCAGATTTTGACACTGTAAAAAGAAAACAAACAACACTTCAAAATGATGAAGTTGACACCTTAATAAAAACTTTAAATCCTAATTTAGTAATTAAGGTAATCGATGCTTGTCAATCAGGTAAAAGCTACATTAAAGAGTATAATGCAATCAATAAGTATTTTGAAAAAACTGGAACCAATTTTAATAATTGCTACTTTCTTAACTCTTCTCTATCTGACCAATATTCATATCAGACAAAAAAAATAAGTGATTTCACACTTAGTTTTATAGAATCAATTAAAAAACATCAAAGTAAAGAAATTAGATACAAAGATATCATTGATTATATTTCAGATGAATTTGCGTCTAATACAGACCAAACACCCTTTTTTGTTATTCAAGCTAATCTAACCGAAAAATTTTGTCAAATAAATCCAACTCTTAAGGAACATTTGAATAATCTTGATTTCGACAAAGAGGAAGTTCTGGAAAAAAAAGAAAATTTATCTTTAATTGATAAAATTAAAAAAGAGGCTGAAAACTACTGCTCTAAAGAACAAGCTATCGAAGTAATAAATCGTTTGAAAATTAAAATTGAAGAATTTGAATTAACTGGCAATTTGGAAGAGCTATATGATTTAGAGGTATTATTTTATGACGATTATTCACCTATAATAAAGAAAAACACAATAGCTAAGTGGTTAGAAAATAATGACCACGAATATTTTGCTAATGCAAGTTATAAAAGAGTTAGAAAGGATAGATATACCAATCCTTTAGCTGGTCTAACAACAAATTTAAACGTATTTGGCACAGGTCTGACCGTTGGAAATGATGATTATGAGACAATAAGAGATGGTTTTAATCTAGATATTGAAGTTCCGTACAAAACAATCGTATTTAATTTAAACTCAAGATTTCCGAATGTTGACTCTTTTACCACAAGAATAATTTACTTGATTTCTAAAAGGCAAATTGGCTTCTTCTATTTCATTACCAATTTTGAAGAAAAAAATTGGGAAGAAAAAGAATTGAATTCAGATATTGAATGGTTCACTTCCGAAGAAAAAATCACTGATGAAGAACAAATAGAGAATGCGATAAAAACTATTTTAGAGAAACTTAAAAAGATAGTAAACGACTACTTAAAAGAAACCTTTGAAGCGAAAGAAAAATAAAAGTACTACTGGCAACACCGTGTATAATTAATGGCTAGTTATAGCTTACTTACGAAAATCCTCGCGGATTTTCTATTCGGTTTTTATTTGCTAAATTCCGTGCTTAAAACACGCCACTAATCATACACAAACACGTTGCCATTCATTGCGGAAAGAAGAACTCAAAAGGAAAATTTGAGAAATAAATCAAAATTTAAAATAGTAGAATTTAGCTCTCAAAAAAGAAAATTCTAAACAAATTTGAATTTTATTATCGTTTTAAAAGAGCTGTAAAAACAGCACTTTCCTTAAAGACACAAGCAATATTTGCGATGCAAAACTTGCTCAAGTTAAGAAAGAATATTTTGAGGTTTAATGAAAAAATTTTGGACTTGAACACTCAAATGCGGAATGAAAATTATATCGGAATTTTTAGCTTGTTTGCGGAATCTGAATTGAAAACTAA
>NZ_JAUOSW010000013.1:0-13009 GCF_030549005.1 Tenacibaculum soleae | reverse complement strand
TGTGGGCAATGAGGGATTCGAACCCCCGACCCCCTCGGTGTAAACGAGGTGCTCTGAACCAACTGAGCTAATTGCCCTCAATTGCGGGTGCAAATATAGTATTGTTTTAGAAAAAAACAACATTATTTTATTATAAATTTATAAAATTTCTGCAACAACAAATGTACTACCACCTATATATACTACATCATCTCTACTTGCTTTTAATTTCACTTCTTCAAAAGCCTGATTTACAGAACCAAAACACTCACCGTTTAAATTAAACATTGCTGCTTGATTTTTTAATATTTTTTCTGATAATCCTCGTGGAATATCTGGCTTGCAAAAATAATAAATCGCTTTTACTGGAAACATAGGTAAAATATCCTCCAAGTTCTTATCAGAAACCACTCCTAAAACAATATGTAACTTTTTATACTTTTCATTTTTAAGTTGTTTTAAAGTATAATGTAATCCTTCTTTATTATGCGCTGTATCACAAATTATTTTAGGTTCATCTTGTAAAACTTGCCAACGTCCTTTTAAATTTGTGTTTTTAACTACATTTAATAAACCGTTTTTTATATGTTCTTCTGATACATTAAACCCTTGTAATTGTTGAATAGCTTTTACTGCTGTCTTAACATTTTTAGACTGATAATCTCCCAACAAATCTGTTTTACCCGTAAAATCTTCGTCTGAGGCAAATACAATTTTAGTTTTACAAGCGGTCGCTTTATCTTTAAAAACAGGTGTTGTTTCTTGTTGTTTTTCTCCAATAACGACTGGTACTTTATTTTTGATAATTCCTGCTTTTTCAAAAGCTATCTCGGGCAATGTTTCTCCTAAAAACTGTGTATGATCTAATCCGATGTTTGTTATTACCGAAACTTCTGGAGTGATAATGTTGGTAGAGTCTAATCTTCCTCCTAAACCTACTTCAATAACTGCTATATCTACTTTTTGTTTTGCAAAATAATCAAACGCCATTCCTACTGTCATTTCAAAAAATGATACTTTTTGGGCTTCTAAAAACTGCTTATTTTCAAAAATAAATTCGACAACACTTTCCTGCGTTACTTCTACTCCATTTATTCGAATACGCTCGGTAAAATTTTTAAGATGTGGTGATGTATATAAGCCAACTTTATAACCTGCCTCTTGTAAAATAGCTGCAATCATATGGCTAGTAGAACCTTTTCCGTTAGTTCCGCCTACATGAATGGTTTTAAACTGCAATTCTGGGTTGCCTAAAGTATTAGTTAAGGCATTTATATTAGATAAATCTTTTTTAAATGCTGTTTTACCTTGACTTTGATACATTGGCAATTGCGCAAACATCCAATCTAAGGTTTCTTGATATGTCATAACTTATGGTTTATAAATTCTCGAATTTTATCGAGATGACATTTTAAAATGTTTAATTATTTTGAGAGTAAAAACTTGTAGATAATAGTTCCTCTTTGTTTTTTTGGAGCATTAGTCGTTGAATTCCACTTTGTTTTCATCGCGGCTTCTTTTGCTGCTTTTTCTAAACATGGCGCAGAACTAGTACTTCCTTTTATACCTCCTGTTTGTGCTTTGGTTACTTCTCCTTTTTGATTAACCTCAATACTCACCACTACAATTCCCTCTTCTTGACAATCTGGTTTTTTTATTGGTTTAGACAATGCTTTTCTTCCTGCTAAATTATAATTTCCGTCAGAACCGCTTCCTGAATTTCCGTAATATTTATTAGAATCAGGATCACCTTTTTTAGTTCCTTTTGTCCCTTGTTTTTTATCATCCCCCTCTCCTTGAGTTGTTCCCTTATCTGAGGTTCCATTTAACAAACTATTAAATGCATCGGCTACTTGTTTAGATGGTTTAGGATTTTCTTGAACTTTTTCTTTTTTTACAACCTCTTTTACCACTTTTTTTGCTTCTGATGATTTTTTTACCACTGAAATATCTTTATTAGAATTATCAGTAATTATATCCTCTTTAATTTCTTCTTTATCTGCTTCAACAACTTCTTCTTTGGTAACTTCTTCTTTTACTTCTTCCGCTATGCTAGTATCAAATTTAGTTTCTTCAACAGGTTCTCCACTACCTATATCTGAATTTCCAAAATTAACTACGATTCCATATTCAATTGGCGGATCTAAATATTGCATTCCGAAATTAAATACCCCAAACAATAAAAGTAATAGGATAAAGGCTGTAATAACAGCTGATTTTCGTTTATGTGTGGTTTCTAAAACTTGCATTCTTATTTACCCTTTACGGCTAAAATCATTTTTAATTTATTTTTATTGGCAATATCAATAATCTTCATTACGTTTTTATAAGGTGCATTTTGATCCCCTCTAATAACTATTGTTTTCTTTTTATCTACCCCTACTTTTGCAAGTATTTCCGCTTCTAGATTGTTTGTATTGACTTTTGTTTTATCAATATAAAAAGAAGCATCCTCTGTCACAGTAACTGCAATCGCCTTACTATTTTCTGTTTTACCTCCTGCTTTTGGCAATAAAACATCAATGGCACTTACGGTAACTAATGTTGATGTTAACATAAAAAAGATCAACAATAAAAAAACAATATCGGTCATTGACGACATGTTAAAGCTTGGATCAACTTTATTTCTTCCTTTTAAATTCATAATATTTCCTCAAAAAAATTAAAAGCTACTAAACGTTTATACTGGCTCATTTAATAAATCTAAAAACTCAACCGATTTCGCTTCCATTTGATACACCACTTTATCGGTACGCACTACTAGATGATTATAAGCTATATAAGCAACAATACCTACTATTAAACCTGCAACTGTAGTGGTCATTGCAGTATACAATCCGTCAGATAATAGTTTTATATCTATTTGCCCTCCTGAATTTGCAATTTCATGAATAGCAACAATCATACCGATTACCGTACCTAAAAAACCAATCATAGGAGCAGCTCCTGCTATTGTTGCAACGACAGATACATTTCTTTCTAATTGATACACCTCTAATTTCCCTGCATTCTCAATAGCTTTGTTAATATCATCTAAAGGTTTTCCTATTCTAGAAATCCCTTTACCAATTAATCTTGCCGTAGGTGTATTTGTGTTTTCGCATAATGCTTTTGCGCTTTCTATTTTTCCGCCTATAACATGATCTCTAATTTGATTCATGAAGTTCTTATCTACTTTTGATGCTTCTTTAATTGCAAAAAAACGTTCAAAATAAATATACAAGGCTACAGCTAACAAAACAAATAATAACCCGATAATCATTTGTCCTCCTAAACCTCCATCTTTAATTAATTGAATGATAGATAATGTTTTTTCTTCGGATATTGTTTCTTCTAAATTTTCTTGAATAAATAATAACATTAAATTACTTTTAAGTTTTAACTATTAACGGACTATTCTTTTATTAATTGTTTAAAAAAATCCTGAATCATTCAATTCAGGATTTTTTTAAAACTACTTTATATTATAGTTTAAGATAATAATAGTTTTACCATTACATATCCTAAACCACCCAATACGATTGTATAAGGTAATGCCATTTTAACCATTTTTCCGTAAGAAAGATTAATTAATGGTGCTAATGATGATGTTAATAAAAATAAAAATGCTGCTTGCCCGTTTGGCGTAGCTACACTTGGCAAATTGGTACCTGTATTAATTGCAATTGCTAATTTTTCAAAATGCTCTCTATCAATTATCCCACTTTTAAATGCACTTTCAACTTCTCCAATATATACTGTTGCTACAAAAACATTATCGCTTATTGCTGATAAAAACCCATTTGCAACATAAAAAAGTCCTGGTTGCGAAGCTGGATCTTGTGCTAAAGCCCACTGTATAATAGGGCTAAATAAGTGTTGATCATGAATCATTGCTACTATTACAAAAAACACAACTAACAAACCTGTAAACGGTAATGCTTCTTCAAATGCATGGCCTAATTGATGCTCGTCTATTATTCCCATAAAAGCAGTTTGCACAATAATCAAAGCTAACCCAATAAACCCTACTGGTGCTATATGCAGTGCCAAACCTGCGATTAATAATATTGCTGATACACCTTGAATTATTAAACCATATTTTTCTTTATCTGTTCGTTTTTCGTCCTCTTCAATTGTATAGTTTTCAATAATTTTAGCAGCCACCTTTGGTAACTTAGCTCCAAAACCAAACCAACCTGTTGTTTCTAACACAACTGTAGTTAACAAACCTGCAAACAAAACAGGAATAGTTATTGGAGCCATTTTTAGAAAAAATTGAATAAAATCCCATCCTACTCTTTCTCCTATCAAAAGGTTTTGTGGCTCTCCAACTAAAGTACATACACCACCTAAGGCTGTACCTACAACACCGTGCATTATTAAACTTCTTAAAAAGCTTCTAAATTCTTCTAGTGTTTCTCCACTTAATTCTTTTCTATCTAAAACTCCATCCCCATCATAATCTGCAGAGCTTGAATGAATTTTATGATAAACTCCATAAAAACCTACCGCTACACTAATTAAAACAGCTGTTACAGTAAGAGCATCTAAAAAAGCCGATAAAACAGCTGATAAAAAAACAAATAATAGTGATAAAATTACTTTTGATTTTATTTTAGTAAATACTTTACTAAAAATATACATCAGCAAAGGTTTCATAAAATAAATACCCGCTACCATAAATACTAAAAGCAATACAACTTCTAAGTTCTGATCTACTTCATGGTATGCATTTTTAGGTGTCGTTAACCCTAAAGCTATTGCTTCAATTGCTAACAATCCTCCAGATTGAAGAGGATAGCACTTTAATGCCATTGCTAGTGTAAAAATAAACTCTGCTATAAAAATCCATGCTGTTATTGTTTTCCCCAAAACAAACAAGGAAATTATATTAAAAATCAAAAAACAAATCATGGTCATTTTAAACCACTTAGGACTATTACCTAAAAAATATTTAAACATCGTATTTAATTTATAAGTTTTATATCAATTCTTTTAATGCGATTTCAAAGGCGGTTGAACAAATTTTTGTTTTCGACGCACTTTTTGTAAATGTTCTTTGTAGTGCTTTTTTTATAATGTTTGAGGTATCATCAAAAATAGCTTTATCTTCCATTGGTAAGGCTACCTTGGCTTCCATTAAGTAAGCAAAAACTCTTGCAATACCACAATTAGAAATAAAGTCTGGCAATAAACTTAAATGCTTATCCGTATATTCCATAATTGGACCAAAGAAAATTTCTTTATCTGCAAAAGGAACGTTTGCTCCTGGAGAAATCACTTCTAAACCAGTATCAATCATTTGTTGTACTTGTTCTTGAGAAACCAATCTTGAAGCTGCTGCTGGCACAAAAATCTCCGCTGGTAAACTCCAAATTTTAGCGTTAATTTCATCAAAAGGGATCATTTTATCGGCAACTAATTTATTACCATCTTTAGCTAAAAACAAAGCTTTCATTTCTTCCATAGAAAATCCGTTTTCATTTATAACTCCTCCTTCTCTATCTATAATACCAACAACTTTTGCTCCTAATTGCGTTAAATAATAAGCTGCTGCTGAACCTACGTTACCAAATCCTTGAACAATGGCTCTTTTACCCTCAACATTACCTCCGTAAATACTATAATAATGTTTTACAGCTTCGGCAACTCCGTAACCTGTTAACATATCTGCAACGGTATATTTTTTAGATAAATCTGGCGAAAATTGCTCGTCTTCAATCACTTTAATTACTCCTTGACGTAATTGCCCAATTCTGTTAATCTTATCAGCTTCGGTTGGTTTAAAGTGTCCGTTAAAAATACCTTCTTGCGGGTGCCAAACTCCACAGCTTTCTGTAATCGGAATTACATCTTTATCTGCATCTACATTTAAATCTCCTCCAGTACCATAATAATGTTTTAACAATGGTGTTACCGCTTTATACCAACGCTCTAAAACACCTCTTTTTCTTGGGTCATTAGGATCAAAATTAATTCCCGATTTTGCACCACCAATTGCGGGTCCAGAAACAGTAAACTTTACCTCCATTGTTTTTGCTAAAGATAAAACTTCATTTTTGTTTAATCCTTTACGCATTCTGGTTCCACCTCCAGCAGCACCACCTCTTAAAGAGTTTATTACAGTCCAACCTTCGGCTTCTGTTTCTTGATCTTTCCAATGAAAAACAATTTCTGGTTCTTTGTTTTCGTATATTTTAAGTAATTCTTTCATAATACTTTCTACTAAATTTTCAACTTTTGTTTATTATAATCTTTAAATCTTTTTAAATATGCTCTTCAAAGAAGTAGTTAAAGTTGTCTCATTTTTAAAAGTTTTTTAGTGGTTATATCCCTGATAAAAACAGGCAGTCACAAACTTACCATAAAAAAAATAATACGTCAAATTTTTTGATTTAAAATTACCGTTAATTAAAAATAACTCCCGACGAATGATCTTTTTTTGCACCTGTTACACTTTGTAAACAATTTACCTGATTTTCAACACGTAACAATCCTAAAAAAGCAAAAATTAATGCCTCTTTATAATTGATTAATTCGTTAGGCTGAATTTTAACTTTTCTTTCTGAATAATACGCTATTCTTTCCATCAAAAAAGAGTTAAAAACACCACCACCTGTTATTAAAACAAATTGGTTTTTAAAAATGATTTTCCCAATTTGAATAGCTACATGTTCTATAAAGGTTCTTAAAATTGTTGGAATATCTTCTTCTATTGAATCAATCATCGGAAAAATAATTGCTTGCACCCACTCTAAACCTAATGATTTTGGGGGAAATTTGTCATAAAAATCTAACTCATTAAGTTTTTCTAATAATTTTTTGTTTATTTTTCCTTTTGAAGCTATTTTTCCTTTATCATCATATTCAAGTCCGAGTTTTTGCACATAATGATTCAACACAATGTTTACAGGACAAATATCAAAAGCAATTCTTTTTTCGTTTTCTTTAAAAGACACATTTGCAAAACCACCTAAGTTTACACAAAAATCATAATTAGCAAACAATAATTCATCACCAATAGGAACCAAAGGAGCTCCTTGTCCACCTAGTTTAACATCCTGAGTTCTAAAATCGCACACTACTTTTTGTTTTGTAATTTCAGATAGTATTTTTCCGTTACCTATTTGCAATGTAATTCCATCATCTGGTTGATGTAAAATTGTATGTCCGTGAGAGGCTATAAAATCAATCTTAGTTATTTTATTTTTTTTGATGAATAAATTGATTTCATCACCTAATAATTCTCCATATTTAATATCTAAATCTTTTAGTTCATCCACAGAAAAACCAATAGCACTTTTCAATTTTTCTTTCCATTTATCGGTATAAGAAACAGTTTCAGAAGTTAGTATTTTAAAACTCTCATAATCTTTTTTATCAAACTGAACATACACTAAATCTATTCCATCTAATGAAGTGCCAGACATCAATCCTATTATATAATAAAAATCTTTATTCATAGTCTGTAAAAATAATAAAAGCCTATTGAAAATATGCTACGAAAACGATATCTTTGAGCTCATTTTTTACGAATATAATAATCATATATAATGGATTTTAGTTTAACAGAAGAACATTTAATGATTCGTGATGCAGCGCGTGATTTTGCACAAACCGAATTATTACCAGGAGTAATTGAAAGAGATAATGCACAAACCTTTCCAGATGAATTAGTAAGAAAAATGGGAGAACTTGGTTTTTTAGGTATTATGGTAGATCCTAAATACGGAGGAAGCGGAATGGATGCGATTTCTTATGTATTGATTATGGAAGAATTATCTAAAATTGATGCTTCTGCCTCTGTTATGGTTTCTGTAAACAATTCATTAGTTTGTTATGGTTTAGAAGCTTATGGTACTGAAGAACAGAAACAAAAATATTTAACAAAATTAGCTACTGGAGAGCAGATTGGTGCTTTTTGTTTATCTGAACCAGAAGCAGGATCAGATGCAACATCACAAGCAACAACTGCCGAAGATAAAGGAGATCATTACCTTATTAACGGTACAAAAAACTGGATTACAAATGGTGGTCGTGCTGATGTATATTTAGTAATTGCACAAACCGACCGTAGTAAAAAACACAGAGGAATCAACGCTTTTATTGTTGAAAAAGGAACAGAAGGTTTTCACGTTGGTCCTAAAGAAGATAAATTAGGTATTCGTGGTTCAGATACGCATACTTTACAATTTAACGATGTAAAAGTACCGAAAGAAAACAGAATTGGTGAAGACGGATTTGGTTTTAAATTTGCCATGAAAACATTATCAGGTGGACGTATAGGTATTGCTGCACAAGCATTAGGTATTGCATCTGGAGCTTATGAATTAGCTTTAAAATACTCAAAAGAGCGTAAAGCTTTTGGCACGGAAATTTGTAATCATCAAGCAATTGCTTTTAAATTGGCTGATATGTATACTGAAATTGAAGCGGCAAGAATGTTAGTTATGAAAGCTGCTTGGGACAAAGATCAAGGTAATAGTTTTGATATGTCTGGAGCTATGGCTAAGTTATACGCTTCTAAAGTTGCTATGGAACAAACTGTTGAAGCTGTACAAATTCACGGTGGTAATGGTTTTGTTAAAGAATACCATGTAGAGCGTTTAATGCGTGATGCAAAAATTACTCAAATTTATGAAGGAACTTCTGAAATTCAAAAAATTGTAATTTCAAGAGGTGTTATAAGAGATTAATTTCTTGTCACTATAAACTAAAAGTCCATCATTAATTTGATGGACTTTTTTTTGGGCGTTACCACAAGGGTCGCGTTTATAGTTTATCTTGAGCGAAGTCGAAAGGTACTCGCTTTTTGTTCATACTTCACAAAAGAGCTCAAACAAAACTTCAATCGCTAACACGTGTACTTATTATTCTAAATCTTTAAAATCTATTTTATGTAAATGTAAACCAGAAGCTGGAGCAATATTTTTTATAAATTCAATATCAGAAGTAGGATCTAAACTTAGTTTGATAAAATTCAAATCAAACTCTCCTTTACCTAAATCATGCAGTGCTCCCATAATTAAACGAATCTGATTTCTTAAAAAACCTTCACCTCTAACAACCAACACAAAACTCTCTTTCGGAAAAAAAGATGCTGTCAATTCAGTATTTTTTTCAATTCTACAAAATTGAATTTCTCTTTCAACCTTAGTTTCTTCGGTTGGCTTTGTACAATAGCGTTTATAATTATGAAAACCTTCAAATAATATTGCTCCTTCTTTCATCAAATCAACATCTAATTGCTCTCTGAAACGAGTTAAAAACGGAGCTGCATACGGGTGATTTTTTTCACCATAAGAAAAATAATAACGATATTCTTTTAACTTCGGGTGCTGAATTATATTAAAATCTCTATCAATATTTTCAATCTTTAAAGCTCTCATATCACCAGGAGCATTTGCGTTAAAATCTATCATAAATTCATCAAAATCTACTTTTTCATCAATAAATAATTGAAACGCAAAATGGCTTGCCGAAACTCTAGCATCTGTTCTACCAACTCCTAAACTTTTTAAACGAATACCTTTAAAAATAAACTTTAACGTTTTATCTAAAAATAAATGACCTGTTTTTAAATTTGGTTGTTTTTGCCATCCATGAAAACGGAAACCTAAATATTGAATCGTAACTAAATATGTATACTTGTAATTCATCATTATAATAAACCGAATGATTGTTTTGCTATTTCTAATTCTTCATTAGTAGGAATTACTAATATTTTTACACGCGATGCTTCTTTATGAATTTCTGTTAACTTTTTGGCTCTCATATCATTTTTACTTTCATCTAATTCAATACCAAAAAACTCCATAGCGTTACAAACTAATTTTCTTATGTAAACAGAATTTTCACCTATACCTGCAGTAAAAACAAGCGCATCCAAACCATTCATTGCAGCAATATACGAACCTATGTATTTTTTAATTCGGTATGCATTCATATCTAAAGCTAACTGACAGTCTGCATTTCCCTTTTCAGCTTCACTTTCAATATCACGTAAATCACTATATCCTGTTAAACCTAACATTCCGCTTTCTTTTTGCAACATCGTGTTTACATAATCAGCATCATATCCTAAGTTATTTATCAGGTAAAAAATTAATGAATGATCAATATCTCCCGAACGTGATCCCATAATTAATCCTGTAACAGGACCAAAACCTAAACTATGATCTATACTTTTTCCATTTTCAACAGCGGTAATACTACAACCATTACCTAAATGAACCGTAATTATTTTAGATTTTTCTGTACCTAAATATTCAATTGCTTTTTCTGAAACATATTTATGGCTTGTTCCATGAAATCCGTACAAACGAATTTTATCTTCTGTTAAAAATTTATTCGGAATCGCGTATTTGTATGCTTTAATAGGAATTGATTGATGAAAAGCGGTATCAAAAACTGCTACTTGTTTTGCGTTTGTAAAAATACTTTCGGCAACTTGTATGCCTTCTAAATTTGCTGGATTATGAAGTGGAGCTAAAGAAAATAATTCTTCAATCTTCTTTTTTACTTCATCGGTAACTAAGATCGTTTTTGTAAAGCTGCTACCTCCATGCACTACACGATGTCCTACGATTTGAATTTCATCTGTCGAATTTATAACACCTACTTTTTCATCTAACAATAAAGTAACTACTTTTTCTAAACCTACTTTATGGTTTTTAATTTCAAGGACTTCTTCAATATCATTGTCTGCTGATTTATAATGTACATTTCCTTTTTCTAAACCAATTCTTTCTATCAATCCAGCACAAACAACTTTTTGCTGAGGCATTTCAAACAATTGATATTTTATTGATGAACTTCCCGAATTTATTACTAATACTTTCATATTTATAGATCTTGTGCTTGAATTGCAGTTAAAATTATGGTGTTAAAAATATCATCAACCGTACATCCTCTACTTAAATCGTTTACTGGTTTATTTAAACCCTGTAACATTGGGCCAATCGCCAATGCTCCTGTTTCTCTTTGTACAGCTTTATAAGTATTGTTCCCTGTATTTAAATCTGGAAATATTAACACATTTGCTTGTCCGGCTACTTCTGAGTTTGGTAATTTCTTTTTTCCTACGGATGCATCTACTGCTGCATCATATTGAATTGGTCCTTCTATTTTTAAATCTGGTCGTTTTTCTTTAACAATTTCAGTTGCTCTTCTAACTGTATCAACATCTTCACCTTTTCCTGAAGCTCCTGATGAATACGATAACATTGCTATTTTAGGGTCTATTCCAAAAGCTATACTTGAATCTGCTGATGAAATTGCTATTTCAGCTAATTCTTCGGCCGTCGGATTTGGATTAATAGCACAATCGCCGAAAACAGAAACACGATCTTCTAAACACATAAAGAAAATAGATGAAACTACTGAAAATCCAGGTTTGGTTTTTACAAATTGTAGCGCTGGTTTTATAGTATGCTGTGTGGTATGTGCAGCACCTGAAACCATTCCATCAGCAAGGCCTTTATGTACCATCATTGTTCCGAAGTAAGAAACATCAGCCATTAAATCATCTGCCATAGCAGGACTTAACCCTTTATGTTTTCTTAATTCATATAAGGTCTTAGAAAAATCATCAAAATATTCAGATTCTATCGGATTAATTATTGCCGTTTTATTAAAATCAAAAGAAATATTTAACCTTTTTATTGATGCCTCAATATTTACTCTTTTACCTAAAAGAGTTAATGCTACAACATTTGTTTTTTGAAGCTGTGATGCCGCTATTAAAATTCTATCGTCACTTCCTTCTGGCAATACAATATGCTTTTTAACTTCTTTAGCTTTTTTTAATAAATTATACTGAAACATTCTTGGTGTAAGAATATCAGATCCTTTATAACTTGTTAGTTTTTCGTTTAAAGCCGTAACATCAACATACTTTTCAAAAATATTAATTGACATTTTTATCTTATCAACATTTTCGGCATAAATATGTGATCGCACATTTCCTAACCTAGTCGTCGTTTTAAAAGTACCTTCTTTTACCCATAAAATAGGAACAATTTTTTCAAGTCCATTTATTAATTTAATAATTGATGAATTTAACTCAATCCCTCCTGTTAAAACAATACATGAAATAGCAGGGTAATTTGTTGAAATATTTGCCTGTAAAGTTCCTAATAAAATATCTGAACGATCAGCAGGCGTAACCACAACACTTCCTTCCGTTAAATGATGTAAAAAATGAGACAATTGCATCGCTCCTACTTTAATGTCTCCAGTCGTATTATTTAAAAACTCTTTCCCAAACAATACAACAGCTTTAATTTCATTTAAAAACTCCTTTACCGTAGGATTATTTAATTTTTTATTAATTGGTATCGCATTTATTGAAACTGATTTAGGTAAGTTCTTACCAACTTCATTTAAAATAGTTTCAATATTTTCTTCTTCAATTTTATTCGCTACTACTGAAATTACCTGAACATCCTTATTCACAAACGAATCATATGTTAATCGCAAACTTTGAATAAAATCTTCTAATGTTTTTGAAACACCACCAGAAACAATAATTACTGGTATTCCAAGATTTTTAGCAATCAATACATTTAAATCCATTTCTATAATTGCACCATGATCAGAAAAATCTGTTCCCTCTACAATTACAAAATCATTTTCAGTTTCTAATTTTTTATATTTTTGAATAATTTTATTAAGAACATCATCCTCTTTATCATCATTCAATTTTTGAATTAAATCAGATCTTGTAAAAGCGTAACAATCTTCATAATCATTTTTTAAATTAAAATAATTGAGTATTGTATTTATATGATTGTCTCTTTTACCTTCAACAGTATTATCAATAATTGGTCTAAAATATCCAACTTTAGGCTTTTTTTTAAGCAACAATTGAATCAAACCAATACTTAACATTGATTTTCCAGAATTGGCTTCACTTGCTGCGATATAAATAGCTTTATTCATTTTTTTAATTTTAAGCAAAATTACTTTAAAAAAAATTAATCTTTTATGATAATTGTTAGTATAATCAATCCTTCTACTATTATAAAATAGCATTAGAATAATTAAT
>NZ_JAUOSW010000012.1:0-41106 GCF_030549005.1 Tenacibaculum soleae | reverse complement strand
GCACGTTTGCTACGTCTGATTTTCCTTCGGAAAATCCTCGCACGCAAACACGCAACTTTCCATATACAAAACCGTTGGCAAACATTAGAGAAATGAAAAAACTAATAATATTATTCATTTTAATCTCAAAAATTGGATTTGGACAAGACACCAAATACCTCTCTGAGAACTATGAATTTAAAAATGGAGAAATTGCTTATATGTTTGGTAACGATGTTAAACTTCGAGACCAACCAAATGCGAAATCCAATGTTTTGGCTCTTTTGAAAATTGGTGAGCAAATAGAAATTATGGAAAAGTCAGATTCCACAATGAAATTCGACGGAATTGAATCACCTTGGTACAAAGTAAAAACGAACGACAAAGTTGGATTCGTACTCGGAAGCCTAATCTCACTTGACAAAGCAACTAAAGGAAATTTGACTTATTTGGTATCCTTAAAAAAGGACGGACTTAAATTGTTTGCTAAAACAAGGGTTTTGGAAAATGGATTAGATTTTAAAGAGAATATTTCTCAACTTATGACAGGCGAGTTTTCAATAAAAGCAGTTGGAAATAAAGGACTTGAAAACATAAAAAGCATCTTTAAAATAGACTATTTAGCAGAATCTTGTGGAGTAAATGGAGGCGGAATTTATTTGTTCTACGATGGTGAAAACCTAATTAAAGCTATTGATTACACTCAAGTAGCTGATGCGGATGCATATTGGTTCATAGAAGAATATATTTTTCCAAATGACAAAGAGGGAAAAAAAGGCAAAATAGTTTACAAAAGAGAAGTTGGTGAAACTAAAGAATATGAAACGGAATGGGTTGAAACTAAATTGACCCAAAGAATTCTGGAATGGGATGGAAAAGAGATATTTCCAAAAATAGAAAACGAAGATGAATAATAACGTTTGCCAACAATGTATAACCGCAATTACGGCGGATTCGACTACGTCCGAATCCACTTGGAATTGCTAACGTCAGTGTCAAACCCAAAATTAACGCATATAAACCCGTAACTGACGGTTATACTAGACCGTTGGCAATAATTAAAAACCGAAATCAAGGTTATGAGAAAAATATATTTACTGATTTTAATCTTCACTTTTTCTTTTACAAAAACATTTGCTTGTAGCTGTATTGAAACAAATGAATCTTTAGCGAAAAAAGTTGAAAAAGCATTTATTCAAGCTGATTTGATTATTAGCGGAACAGTCATTGGAACAAAAAAATTCAACAACGGAAAATATATGTTTTCTGGAAATCCGATAATTTATGAGTTTGAAATTATTAAAACTATAAAAGGAAAAGTAAAAAAAAAGATTATTGAAATCGCTTCGGCTGAAAGTGATGCAAGTTGCGGATACAGTTTTGAAATGGGAAAATCTTATTTAGTCTATGCGAGAAAATCTAATGAATTTTCTTCTAAAACAAAAAATGAATTTGATTACACGACAAGTCTTTGTGATAGAAATCAAAAAATAAGAAAAGTCAATAAAAAAGAATTTGAAAAGCTTGAAAAACTGAAATATAAAGAAGAAAAATAACTATTGCCAACACCGTGTATAATTAATGGCTAGTTCTCGCCTACTTACGAAAATCCTCTCGGATTTTCTATTCGGTTTTTATTTACTAAATTTAGTGCTTTAAAACGCCATAAATCATACACAAACACGTTGGGCATAATTTGAGGAAAACAGTATACATATTAACAATTTTATTTCTATTTAACTGTAAAACTTATACCAAAGAGGAAATAACTATTAATTCTGAATCTTATGAATTAATAGTTCCTAAAAATCATCAAGAATTATTAATTCTATTTCCTGGTTTTGGAGAAAATAATGAAGGAGTTAAAAACGAATCAAATTTAATTAAAAGTGTTTTAGATGAAAACATTTCCGTCTTAATTATTAAAACAAACAGAAATTTATTCCTGAATAAATTAGAAAAAGAAAAAACCGCAAAACTTCTTTGGGAAATAATAAAAGAAAATAACATTCATGGAAACGAAATTTATATTGGTGGATTTTCTGCTGGTGGAAATCTCGCTTTACAATTGGGAAAATATCTGACTTTTTATAAAAATGGAGAATTTAATCCAAAAGGAATTTTTATTGTGGATTCTCCAGTAGATTTAATACAATTATATAAAAACTGTAAACAGAAAGTTGAAAAAAATAATTCTGTTCTAATAAATGAATCTAGTTTCCTGTTAAATTATCTAAATCAAAAAATAGGAAAGCCTAAAGAAAATTTAGAAGAATATAAAATATTTTCACCATATTTAGATTCTTTAAAATATATTGAAAATGTTAAATTTAATGAAACAGAATTGGTGTTTTATACAGAACCAGCGTTGGAATTTAATAGAACTATTTATAAAAGAGGTTTTGAGGAAACAAATAGTTTTCAATTAAAAAATTTACACAAAGAATTAAAAGAGAATGGTTTTAAAACATCATATATAGAAACCAAAAATAAAGGTTACCGAAAAAATGGAAAAAGAAATCCACATTCTTGGTCAATAATAAATGAAAGAGAAATTTTAGAATGGATAAAGAAAAAAACTATGCCCAACACCGTGTATAATTAATTGCGGCGGAATTTCCCTTTCGGAAATTCACGCGAATTAATTATCTTTCCGCATTGGCGGAAAGTGAATCGCAATTTTAATCGCAAACAAATCATGCACAAACACGTTATGTGTAAGCTGAGGAAAGATTCGAACTAAAAATAAAATGACTGAACAATCAATAATAAAACAGATTGGAAAACCTGCCGAAATCGATTTACGAAAACCGAAAGCGATTGGAAGTACAGGATTTTATCTAAAGTCATTTAAAACGAAAAATTCAGAAACTGAAACTCTGAAAATTGAATCGAAATGCAACTTTGAAAAACGAACTGGCGGAATTTTATTACGTGCGAACTATTCCAATAAATTAACTGCTATTCCTATTCCGAATGAAAACATTATTGGAATCTCACTCAAACGCGGAAAAGAAAGTATTAATCCATTTTTTTTATCACCAATGTGGATTTTATTAAAACTCGGAGTTTCTATATTAAAAGCTCGATATTTTAGATTTTGGCTTCACGAATATTCAATTGACCAAATGGAACTGAATATCGAAACGAATGAATATGAAATGGAATTCATTGCTAATGGATATTTATTTGAGCGACAATTAAGTTTCTTTGAGAATTTGAATTGCGGAAACAAATTAAAAACGGAAAGAAAAGCCAGCACATAACAACGTGTAAAATTAATTGCTAGTTTCGGCTCACTTGGGAAATTCCTTCGGAATTTCGCCGTTCGTGATTAATCTAGTAAATTAGTTGCTTGAAATACGCAACTAATCTTACACAACAACGTTAGCAACAAGCAAAAAAACACGTGAAAAACAAAAAAACCGTTCTGATTTTGAAAATTTTGTATATTTGAAAAAAGTTATAACAGATGGACATTCAATCAAGAAAAATAGAATTTATGCAAGAGTTCCTTAAAATTCAAAGTGAGGAAGTTATTTCTAAGCTTGAAAATATATTGAGAAAAGGGAAGAGCAATGCTGAAAATATTGATTTTAATCCAATGTCTATTGAGGAATTTAATTTGAGAATTGACAAATCAATGAACGATTCAGAAAACGGAAAACTAATTGAGGCTAGTGAATTAAAAGCCAAAATGGAACAATGGAGTTAAAAATATATTGGACTGAATTTTCCGAAAAAGAACTCGCTGAAATCTTCAAATATTATAATAGAAAAGTAAATTATCAAGTTGCTAAAAAAGTAGTTGACGGAATTTATAATGAAACTCTAAAATTAAAAACTCAACCAGAAATTGGGAAAATTGAAGAATTATTAAAAGGAAGAAAACAAAAATTTAGATATTTAGTTTTTAAGAATTATAAAATTATTTATTGGATAAACTCCGCCAAAAATTGGGTTGAAATAAATGATGTATTTGACACTCGACAAAATCCACCGAAAATTAAGCGAACGAAATAATGCCAGATTGCCAACAACGTGTATAGTTCATTACGGGGGATTTTCTTACAGAAAATCCTCGCACTTTCACTATCTTTGGTCTAAATTCGGAAAATTGCTGCGCTCTTTTCCGTAACGAAACCATACACAAGTACGTTGTGCGTAATTAAAAAAAATCTTCATATCAAGAATATTTTGAACTATAATTCTTATTTTTGATTATAAATATTAAATGTGATGAATATTCAAGCAGAAAAAATACAATTAGCTAAAATGCTTTTAGATACTCAAAATCCGAAAATAATTGAGTCTATTAAAAACATTTTTAAAAGGGAAAAAACAGTAGATTTTTGGACTGAATTATCGCTTGAACAAAGAGTTGAAATTGAAAAAGCATCAATAGAAATTGAAAACGGAGAAATGACCGATTATGATTCTTTTATGCAAAAACACAGATAAATGATTCGTAAAGTTGTTATTTCAAAAACGACTGAGAAAAAATTAGATTCCCTTTTCAGCTATTTAGTTGAAAAATGGTCTGTTGAAGTAAAAAATGAATTCATTGAAAAGTTAGATTATTCAATTGAACTTATCAGAAATCAACCTGAAATGTTTCCTGAATCTAAACAAGGAAAAAAATTAAGGAAATGTGTTGTAACAAAACAAACTACCTTATTTTATAGATTTACATCTAAACAAATTAATGTAGTTACAATTTTTGACACAAGACAAAGCCCGAAAAAATTAAAGCAAGAAATCTAAATAACAACGCACAACACGGTGTATAATTAATGGCTAGTTCTCGCCTACTTACAAAAATCCTCGCGGATTTTCTATTCGGTTTTTATTTACTAAATTAGATGTTTAAACCACGCAACAAAGCATACACAAACACGTTGGGTTTCATTAACAAAAAACAGCGTCCTGAAATAGGTTGACTAAAATTAAACATTTAATTATAGTCACTTATGAAAACACAAAAAGAACACTGGCAAAAAAAAAGCTACCAAAAAGTAACACTTGAACTCAAATTGTCTGTCGTTGACCAAATTCAAAACGGTCAAATTTCCACTAATTTCGCTTCTAAAAAATATGATGCTCCAAGAACAACAATTGGGTATTGGATCAAAAAATATAGTACTTTAGTCCAACAAAACACAGGTATGAGTAAATTAGATGAAATTAAAAAACTAAAGGAGCGTATTGAAGAACTAGAGTTTGTAAAAGACTTTCAGCAAGATGTTATTGCTGACATGGAAATCATTACGGGAGTAGATATGTCAAAAAAGTCATTACCCAAAACATTAGCAAAAGAGATACAACTAAAAAAGAAAAACCGTTTAAAAGAAAATGGTTCTATCAGTGTTTTGGGATTAGTAAACAAGCCTTCTACAAAAGAGAAAAAGGTAAAACAAAGTAAAGCTATAAACGACACTAAAATAATTACGATGGTCAAAGAATATCGTAAAATAGTAAGCTCCAGAACTGGGGGTAAAAAACTCTATAAAGAACTTAAAAATCAATTAATTGAACAAGAAATTAAAATCGGTAGAGATAAGTTTTTTGATGTATTAAGACTGCATAATTTACTCGTCCCTAAACTCAAAAACTACATAACTACCACAAACTCTAATCATCTATTTAAAAAATATAAAAACCTCATTCAAAACAAAATACCTACTAGACCCGAACAACTTTGGGTAAGTGATATTACATACATTAAAACAGAAAAAGGACACAACTATTTAGCTATTGTAACTGACGCATATTCTAAGGAAATTATGGGATATAAATTAGATGACCATATGAAGGTGTCACTCTGTAAAGATGCTTTAAAAATGGCTTTAAAAAATAGAAAATATCCTTCCGAAAAGTTAATTCATCATTCTGATAGAGGGATACAATACTGCTGTCCAGAATATACACAGTTTGCTGAAAAAAATGGAATAACAATGAGTATGACAGAGCAATATGACCCATATGAAAATGCTATTGCTGAGAGAATCAATAGAACTTTGAAATATGAATATGGGTTTAGAAACTGTCTTAAAAACACTCTTATTGCTCAAAAATCAGCCAAACAAGCTGTATATATTTATAATAATTTAAGAACACATTTTAGTTTAGATTTAAGAAAACCTACAGAAGTACATTTAAATACAAATCGTATCGAAAAAATAATGTAAATTTGACTGAACTAACAATTTAAAAACAAGCCGAGTTCAAATTATTTTTTGCCTTCTAAACGGCTAAAAAAATAGTTTGAACGCTATAAATTAGCCTAAAAAAAGGTCAACCTATATCAGTATAATACAATACCCTATATTGGGTATTGATTTGTTTAATCATTTAAACTAATTTTGAAAAAAAATCTATGGAAAAGTTAATTACATTTTTGTCAATTATATTACTAATTGGCTGTTCGAAAGATGATAGTTCTACACCAACGGAACAAGTTATTACAGAACAATTTATTAATGGGGGGAGAAATTAAAACATCACAGTTGGTTACTATTACAAATGACAATTTAACCTATGAACAATACACTGGTTATATTGAAAACAGTGAAGTAACAATTTTAAAAACAAATGATTCTGAATATGTTTTTAAAGTTCCAAGTAATGTAGAATTGGGAGAACAAATTCTTAATATAACTAATTTACAAAATTTTAAAATAAAGTATTTAATTACTGAAACAATCATCAATAGTACTCCAGATGAAACCCTATCTACATATTTTTCTAGTATCAACGACTATTTAACAACTACACAAGGGACGGCTAACTACAACTACACTAATGCATTTATGACAAACTTAAATGATGTTTATGCAAATTCTTCAGAGGAAGATAAAATTTCAATGGCTAAATACTACAAAGCAAATAAAGCATTATTTGATGAAATTTTAACTACTGATTTTGCAAATAGAACGTCATCTAGTTTAACTGACTTAGGTCTTTTAACAAAATATGGTTTTGCTACACTTGCTTGTGGATTAACTACTGCAGCTGCAATTTTAGACCCCGAACCAACGACTAAATTAGTTTGTACTGGTATTGCAATAATTGCATGGAATAAAGCAGCAAATTACAAAACTCAATTTGCTGAGAGAAATCTCAAAGTATTAGGAGTTATCATCGATGGAGTTGTAGGAAATAATAATATAAGTGGTCGTTCAGAAAATCAAGCTATAGAATTTACTACAAATCAGGAAATAAGCTTATCGCTTGAAACAAATAATAGAGCAATTATAAATTCTGATGAAAACGACAATAATGGAAATATATCGGAATATTTTTCAAAACACAATAAATTTAACACTATTATTGGAAAGCTAAACACTGTAATTCAGTTTTTAAACGATAATATTTTCTTTTCTAACATTAGCTTACTAAGCCAATATATTGTTAATAACACTAATCAAATTAGCAATATAACTGCTGACCAAGATTCTTTTAATAACTTAAATGTATCCCTCAGCAACAGCAACTTAATACTTAATAATATCTCATTTGAGAACGGAAACATTAAATTAACAGTCTCAATAATTGATGAATCTATTGTTACTGAATTTGTAGAAGCAGAACTTAACTTTTCATTTAATGATGAATTTAATAATATTTCAGGTAGCTTGCCAATTAAAGTTAATAAAACACCAAACCCTTTTATAGGTAACTGGCAAGCAATAAGTTTTAATGGCCAACCTTTTTCTGCGCCTTATAGTCAAAGTAACTATAATAGCCAGTGTGATGTATATCAAGCTTTTTATTATATTAATAATGGTACTGCAACGATTACCGAACAAAACATCAATATTTTAATTAATAGATACTTAAATTTTTATATAATTCCATCAGCTGACAATGATGGTAACTTAATTTGTAGTTCAATTACTTTAACTTCGGATAGTCCTGAGAGTAATTATTTAAACTACGAAGATTCATATATATATGATGGAAATAATGTCATAGAAAACATAGATGGTATTCATAACAATACAAATGGAGATACTTTTAACATTAGTCCAAATAGGATTACTTTAATTAATGAAAATGAATTTACTATATCAATACCTGGGCATTTTGGGAGTGATGTTGTTGTCATTTTATTTTCAAGGCAGTAACCGTTAGAATATAAAACAAATAATTAAATTTATCAAAATTAACGTTTGCTAACAACGTATATAAAAAATAGCAGTTAAGAGCATAACTCAAGGTTTAGTTCTTTTCTGCTATCTTGTTTTTAAATTGAAAATTAGTACATATAAATCTGCTACTTTTCATATACAAGATCGTAGCTGTTTATCCTGATCCGTCCTGAAATAAGGCTACATAATCTTAAACATTATGTACAGAAATGACAAAGTAATTAGACGTTACAGTGAACCTTTTAAATTAAAAATTTTAGCCGAACTTACAATCGGAAAACATACAAAGAGCGAACTTTGTAAACTCTACTCTATTGCTCCTACAACAGTAAACGTGTGGATTAAAAAGTACAATCAAAAAGACTTAATGAACACCAGAGTAAAAGTGGAAACTAAAGATGAAATATCTAGAATTAAAGCACTTCAAAAAGAGATTGAAAAGCTTAAAAAACTACTCCTAAAAAAAGATCTCGATGCTATGAAGAATCCTATCTTGAAGTAGCTGCTGAGGATCTAGGTTATAAATCTATTGCTGAACTAAAAAAAAAGTTAAGTATAAAGCCTTAATTAAAGCTAAAGGAAAATCTAAGGGATTTGCTTATTTAAAGACTATAATCCATTGTTTTGGACTTAAACGTGATGCGTATTACAAATCTAGAGCTGATAAACGTTTAAAACTAGAACAACAGATTATTAACATCGTTAAAAAAAGACGCAAATCCCTTCCTAGAGAAGGTGTAAGAAAACTCGTGAAATCCTTAGATGTAGATTTTAATAAAGCTAATATTAAAGTTGGTAGAGATACTTTATTTAATGTGCTTAGAAAGCATCAAATGTTAACACTTAGAAGAAAAACAAGTGCTAGAACTACGAATTCTTATCATCGTTTTTATAAATATAACAACATTATAAAAGACCTGTAAGTTACTAGAAATAACCAAGTTTTGGGGTCTGATATCACATACATTAGAACAGTAAAACGGTTTTGCTATTTGGCTTTAATAACTGATATGCATTCTAGAAAAATAGTAGGTTACGATCTAAGTAATAGTTTGGAGTTAAAAGGATGTGTGAGAGCACTTAAAAAGGCTATTTATCAAACTAAAAACATTAAAAAACTTATTCATCATTCAGACAGAGCAATACAGTATTGTAGTAATGTATACACACAAATACTAAAAGAAAAAAGATAAGTATTAGTATGACCGAACAAAATCATTGTTATGAAAATGCGATAGCAGAGCGTGTAAATGGCATATTAAAAGATGAATTTTATCTCGACCAGACCTTTGATAACGTGGCGCACGCAAAAAGAGCTACAAAAAATGCAATTAATTTATACAACGAAGTAAGATTACACTTATCTTTAAACTATAAAACACCTAATATGGTATACAAATTATCAGCTTAAAATCAATTTTAACCTGTAGCCATATTTCAGGACTAGACACACCTCCACTTAAAAAATTGAACACCATTTGCTAAGTAACTTCTTGCGGAAAAGGATTTATGACACCATCTTCTGCAATACCGTGGTCTACTGCAAAAACAGCAATAGAAGGTTTGTTTAATTTTGGAGTTAATGTTTGTTGAATGACTCCTATTTTAAAGCAATTTCTTTTAGTTTCCCTAGTGCTCCTAAAGGTTTTGTTATTGGTTTTTATGTTCTAAATCGACTAAAATTGTTTCATCTGGAGCTTGAATATTAAATTTTCTCATTTTTTATTCTGTTATGGCGTCAGACTTTTTATAAATATCTTTTAACTGTTCAATAGTTTCTTTTGATGGATTTTCCCACATTCCTCTTTGAACGGCTTCTAACATGCGCTCAGACATATCTTTTAATGCCCAAGGATTGTGTTCTTCTATAAATTCTTTATTTTCATTATCAAACAAATAATTATCCGTTATTTGTTCATACATAAAATCTTCAATCAAATTAGTAGTAGCATCATAGGCAAATAAATAATCCATTGTTGCTGCCATTTCAAAAGCACCTTTATAACCGTGTTCACGCATACCTTGCATCCATTTAGGATTCACTACTCTAGATCGAAACACTTTTAACAATTCTTCTTTTAACGATTTTACCTTCGGATTTTCAGGGCGAGAATGATCTCCAAAATAAATTTCAGGTTGCGATCCTTTTATAGTGTTCACGGCAGCTGTCATTCCACCTTGAAATTGATAATAATCATCAGAATCTAAAATATCATGCTCTCTATTGTCTTGATTTTGCATTACCACTTCAATATTCGCTAATCGTTTTTTAAAGGTTTCATGAGCCGATTTTCCACTGTTGCTTTTACCAGCATATGCGTAACCACTCCAATTAATATAAGCCTGTGCTAAATCATCAGAAGTAGTCCAATTTTTACCATCAATTAAACCTTGTAAGCCAGCACCATAAGCACCAGGTTTAGAACCAAACACACGGTATAAAGCTCTTTCACTAGCTTGTTTATCATCTAAACCTTCTTCTTTCCATTGCTTTCTTTCTTCATCAAAACGCTTTTTTATAGGGTTTTGTTCAGCAGTTTCATCTAAAGAGGCCACTTTTTCTATAGCCGCATTAAATAGCGAAATTAAATCAGGAAAAGCATCTCTAAAAAAACCAGAGATACGCAACATAACATCTACTCTTGGTCTTTTAAGTTCTAATGTAGAAAGTATTTTAAAATCTTTAACTCTTCGGTTACTTCCTTGCCAAACAGGTTTTACACCAATTAACGCTAAGGCTTGCGCAATGTCATCACCACTAGTTCGCATAGTTGAGGTTCCCCAAACAGATAATCCAATAGAACTAGGGTATTCTCCGTTTTCTTGTAAATAGCGATCAATAATATTCTGCGCACTTTTTTGCCCTAGTTGATACGCTGTTTCCGAAGGAACAGTACGTATATCAACAGAATAAAAATTTCGTCCTGTAGGTAAAATATCTAATCGTCCTCTTGTTGGAGCGCCAGAACCACCAGCAGGAACATATTGACCGTTTAACCCTTTAATTAAATTACCTATTTCATTGCTTGTTTTTTGTAAAACAGGCATCGTATGTTGTTGTATGTATTTTATAATTTGTATTGTATCAGCACCAATTTTACTGACGTTATTACCAGCTAACAATTGACTAATGATATTTTTAGCTTTGTTTTCTAGTAATTCTACAGCTTGTCCGTAGGTTCTACAATGAATACCGAAAATCTCTTTATCTAAAGAATCAGAATAAACCACATTTATAGGGTCGAAATTAAGTTGTAAATCATCCGCTAAACATTGTGTAATTCCTTTTAAGTTTCCTTGAGGTAAACGATGTAAGGCAACAATTAAATCGACTAATTTTTCTTGTCTAGGCAATTTTCCTAAAATATGTAAACCACCTCTAATTTGAGATTCCTTTAGTTCACATAAATACCCATCAATTACTTCTAATAAGGCATCTATATCTTTTCCATCTTGATTTAAATCGGTTTTAAGATGGGTTTCATTTACAAGACTTTCAATTTTGGTTTTAATAAGCGTAGCACGTTTTCTATCAACTAAAGCAGACTCATAAAACTCATCTATTAAGAGTTCTAACTTTAATAAGTCACCATAATTCTCAGCGCGGGTCATTGGTGGAATTAAATGATCTAAAATAATTGCTTGATTTCTTCTTTTAGCCTGTGTTCCTTCTCCTGGATCATTAATAATAAACGGGTAAAAATGAGGAATTGCTCCTAAAATAGCGGCAGGAAAACACGTTTCTTTACTCAAGGCAACACTTTTCCCTGGTAACCATTCTAAATTTCCGTGTTTACCTATATGTACTAAAGCATCCGCCTTAAAACTGTATTGTAACCAAATGTAATATGCCAAATAAGCTGGAGGAGGAGGTAAATCTGGAGAATGATAACTTGCTTGTAAATCTAAGTTATACCCTCTACTTGGTTGAATACTAACAAATATGTTTTTAGATATAAACCCGGGAATTAAAAAAGCGCCTTCTTTATAATTAGGAGATTCATTTGGTTGGCCCCATTGTGCTTCTACAGTATTTCGAAGTGTTGGAGATAATTGATTGTAATACTTATAAAAAATACTTTCTTCTAAACGAATTGTTTTACGCTCATTTAAAGTATTTATAGTTGCTACATCATTGGTAATAGCATCGGTTAATTTATTTATAAGTTCGTTAGTTGTTGTGGGGTAATTAGCAGATAATTCGTAATTTTCATCAGCTAATTGCGCTAATATTTGCAAGGTACTTTGTGGCGTATCTAAACCAACACCATTTGCTAAACGGCTATTTTTATTAGGATAATTAGGTAAAACTAAAGCGATTTTCTTTTCTGAATTATTTTTATTCTGAAGATTTATCCAAGCTTTTGCCATTTTAGCAACAAATTGGCAGCCTTCAATATGTGGTGCATAAGAAACAACCTCAGAATCTGTTAACGTGTCTTTTTCTATAGATTCTTTAAATGAAATAACTTTTGAGATAATTTTACCATCTACTTCTGGTAGGGCAATATTCATGGCAATATCAGTCGGAGGCAAGCCGAAATTACCTTCTAACCAACTTTCATGATTACAACTTCCCATGATAGCTTGAATCACAGGAACATTAAATACATCAAATAAACTTTGTGTGGTGTCATGAAATCCTTGCACACTAAATCCCGTAGTGTTTATAATAACCTGAGGATATTTAAGATGATGTTGTTTTAGTAAGTCGAATATTTGTTGCTGAATATCATACTCACGATAGCCAGCTGCCATTAAAACAACAGCTGAAATGCCTTGTGTTTCTAATGCACTAATAAGGCTATGTATAGGTGCTAAATTATTAGATAGATAGTAGCTTCGGTACCCAAAAATAATGGCTTTTTTTTGGGTGCTTTTTGGTTTTAAAGTAGTATAAATTCCTTCTTTAGGGTGATATAAAAATAAATCGGGAATTGTTTTAATAGCATTCGGAGTTACTTTTGAATCACTAATTCGGTTGTTAATTAATTGCAACGCTGATTTACAATTTTCAATACCACCAGATTGAATGTATTTCCAAATTAGGTCTACATCTTTTAACGGAATGTTAGAAGATTGCATTAACTCTAAATCTGGTTTATTATCACCAGGTAAAAATACTAATTGAATGTTGTTTTCTTCACAGCAATCAGTAACGGCTTCACATAAATAATTATAATAGGCTTTACCACCCAAAAGTTTAAGAACAACAATTTTGGCAGATGAAATAACCTCATCAATATACGTATCTATAGTTAATTCTTGTTTGAAATAGCTAAGGTTAGCAAAACGAAAAGAGGGTGCATTTTCTACAGAATTATGTACTAATTTGTAGGCATTATTCATCATAAATAAATCAGAATCTGCCGAAGATAAAAAAACAATATCTCCAGGAGATTGATCGATGTAAAATACTCCTTCATCGTTAGGATTCCAGCCGCCCGGTATGGTAGAAATTAAATGCACGCTTTATATTTTTATGAAACCTAAATACTATTTATTGTTATAATAGAACAGCAAATTATTTATTAATGAGAATGTCCGTGACTGTGACTATGACTATGCGAATGAACATGAGTAATAACTTCATTTTTTTCAGTCAATTCTATATTTTTACCAATAACAACGATACTTGTTTTACGCTCTTCATTAGCTCCCCAAGGTCTTTCAAAATAATAATCGAAACGAGAACCTACACCTTGTAAAACCATACGCATAGGTTTGTTAGGAATGTTTACAAAACCTTTAATTCTATAAATTTCGTGTTTTTCTACCAATGCTTTTAAATCGGTAACTAAAGTTTTAATAGCTGCTGTTTCGGTATATTCTAACAAAATAGTTTTAATATCGTCATTATGGTGGTGGTGATTTCCTGACTTATGGTGCTCTTCGTGAATAGAATGACGATTATCTACATCATCTTCTGCAGAAGCTTCAATACCTAACAATAAACTATTATCTAACGTACCGTTTTCTACAGGTATAATTTTCGTATTTGGTCTTGCTTTAGCGGTTACTATTTTAGTTATTGCTGAAAACTTTTCATCGTCAACTAAATCTCTTTTACTAACTAAAACTAAATCAGCACAAGCTAATTGATCTAAAAATAATTCTTCAATTGGTGTTTCATGATCTAAAGAATCATCAGCTAAACGTTGTGCTTGCACGCGTTCTCTATCACAAATTTCTCCAGTAGCTATTCCAACAGCATCTACTACTGTAATCACTGAATCTATAGTTATATGGGGTTTTAAATCTGGCCAGTTAACAGCTTTTACTAAAGGTTTTGGCATTGATAAACCAGAAGTTTCAATAACAATATGGTCAATTTCTTCTTTACGCTCTAATAATTGTAGCATAGAAGGTAAAAACTCTTCTTGTACAGTACAGCAAATGCATCCGTTTGGTAATTGTACTAAATTACAATCATCATCACCACATTCTGACGAAGCAATTAATTGTCCATCTACATCAACCTCTCCAAACTCATTAACCAACACGGCAATACGCTTTCCATTAGCATTTCTTAACATGTTATGTACTAGGGTTGTTTTTCCTACACCTAAAAATCCGGTAACGATGGTAATTGGTATTTTCTTATTCATTTTTAAAAATATAAATTGTTACTATTGAATTGTGCTTTTATATGATTCTGAAATAAATTCAGGGGTTATTTTTTAACTGTTTTTTTCTTTCTCTTGTATAAGAAAAGATTCCATTTTTCTTCCGCTACACCATGTTTATCCATTTCAGCTCTAGCCATGGTAAAGAATAAGTCAGACATACGGTTTACGTAACTCATAATATAGTCATGTACACATTCAGGATCTTCTTGCATTAAAGTAACCAGTTGTCGTTCACCTCTTCTTACTTGCGTTCTACAAACATGGCAAAGTGCAGATATTTCATTTCCTCCAGGTAGTAAAAAATAGTCAGAAGGAGAACTGATACTGTCTTCCATTTCATCTAACCATTGTTCACAAAATTCGGCACCGTCTTTAGGCTCAGGATTTGGATTTACTTTTTTAGAATCTGATGGGCGTGCTAAATGCGACATCATATTCATCATATCTTTTTGAATACGATGTAAGTTAGGTTGCCACTCGTGGTCGTTACCTAATTTAGAACGCATTAATCCTATAGTTGAATTTACCTCATCTAAAGTTCCGATACATTCAATTCGTGCTGAGTTTTTAAATTCTCTTTTACCTCCAAAAACTCCAGTACTACCTTTGTCTCCTTTTCTTGTGTAAATTTTCATACGTTATTATTTAGTTCGTTAATTAATTGTAATAGTATTTCAGGTGTACCAAAATAGTGGTGGATATAAGAACCTATTACCTTATTTTTTTTATGAATTTTAGTGTCAGTTTCACCATCTCTGGCATTTAAAACTGTTGCATTTATAGTAGTTTCATTATCGTTTTGTAAACTAGAATAGTGAAACTCATGTCCTTTAAAGATGTGATTATTTGTTTTGGTTGTTCTATAGCCTAAGTGCAATTTTTTATCAGCTATGGTCGATTCAAAATCAAAATAATTAACCATTTTAAAAGCGGTGTTGTTTTCAGATATAATTGATTTTCCTAAATACATCATTCCGCCACACTCCGCATAAATTTGACCATTATTCTCAGCGAATGTTTTGATGTTTTCTAACATTGAGGTGTTAGCAGAAAGTTCTTTTAAGTGAGCTTCAGGGTATCCTCCTGGAAGAAATATAAAATCACATTTCGGAATTTCAGTATCATGAATAGGACTAAAGAAAATAACTTTTCCCAGTTGTTTCATCGCATTTATATTGTGAGGATATATAAAATTGAAAGCTTCATCTTTAGCGATAGCAAATGTTATATTTTTAGTCGTTGTTTTATGTATTGAAGGAGGAGGAGTGTTTACTTCTTTCGAAATTTTTAAAATAGCATTCCAGTCTAGTGTTTTTTCTAATTCGTCAGCAATTAGATCAATAATACTATCAAATTTCTCAATTTCTTGAATATTTAATCCAAGATGTCTTGAAGGAATTTCAATGTTTTTTAAATTTGATAAATACCCAAAACATTGTACACCAATATCCTCGCAAGCTTCTTGTAACATGGTATAATGTCTTTTAGAACCTACACGATTAAAAACAACTCCCATTATTTTTATAGTTGCATCAAAATTCACAAATCCCTGTATAAGTGGCGCAACAGAGTAGGCAACTGCTTTGGCATCAATTACTAGTAAAACGGGAGTTTGTAGTTTTTTAGCCATTTCAGCTGTACTACCTTTGTCTTTTTTAGCACCATCAAATAAGCCCATAACACCTTCAATACAATTAATGTCACCTTTTTCTCCGTAATGAGATAGGTTCGTATCAATATCTTGTTGAGACATCATATATAAATCTAGATTCACACCAACTTTGTTGCAGGCTAATTCATGAAACTTTGGGTCTATATAATCTGGTCCAACTTTAAAAGGTTGAATTGTTTTGTTTTTACGTTTGAATAAACGCAATAATCCCAAGGTAATGGTTGTTTTTCCTGCGTTACTATTGGGTGCTGATATGATAAACTGTTTTGTCAAGTATCTTAGGTTTATATATTTTCAGTAATTAAAACTTCATAGTTCGCATTAATGCGATTGGCTAATTCTTTGGCCTCACCAATTTTTACCATTCCTTTTTCTGCATCAATAATTTGAGCATCATGTATACCTTTGCAATAGGTTTGAAAAGCCAATACAGTATCTTCTAAATTATCACCAGCGTTTAGTTTTCCATCAGTTATTATATGTAAGTAATGTTTAAAATCAATAGCAGCAGTAATTCGTTTTATATGTTTAAAACCTGCTTTTAAATTTGTTTTTCCACCAGTTTTTAAATCCATTAAAGCAATTTCAATGTCTTTTAAAATTTTTGTTTGCTTTAAAAGAAGTTGCGCTTCACCATCAAACAAAGAAATCATTGAAAATTCTGTGTTTTGGTTTTTAGAGTTTTCAGCTATTTTATTTACAGTTCCTTTGGCATAAGCAATAATTTGGTCTTTTAACATTGAACCACTAGAGTCTATTAAAAAAACATGATGTTGCTTTAATAGGTTATTTTTTCGTTTCGTTTTTAATTCAAATTTATCAGTTGCTAAATATTGGCTTACCGTTTTTTTTGTATCAGTAACTGAAATATTACCATCTATACTATTAACAGTATTTGTAGCTTGCTGTATGGTATTAGAGGCGCTTTCTTTTTGCTTTTTAAATTCGTTTTTAGGAATAAGAATAGTTGTGTTTTCTTCTTTAGATGAATTTGTCTCAGAATTGTTTTCTGGTGATTGGTTATTTTGATTTTCAGAAGAATCCTGCTGATTAGGAGGTGTGTGTAAACTTCTATGGTTTAATACAAAGTCGGCTATTCTATCTACATCTTTTTTAGTAATTGTTGCTGTAGCTTTATAGGCTACATAAGCTCTTGCTGTTTTTAATAATAAAATATCTGCACGTAAACCTTCCACTTGATGTTTTACGGCTAATTCGCTACAATATTCAATAATAGCATCTGTTATTTGTATAGCTTTTAAGTTCTTTTTAGCAGCTTCAATCTGTTTAGAGATACTTTCCTCTTCACTTTTATAATTCGCTATAAAGGCAACAGGATTATCATCAAATTTAAAACGTTGCTTAATTATTTGTTGACGAATTGCAACGTCAGTAGGTGTTTTTATAGTAACACTTAAACCAAAACGATCTTTTAATTGTGGACGTAGATTACCTTCTTCTGGGTTCATAGAACCTACTAAACAAAAGCGACTTTTAAAATAATGTGAAACACCTTCTCTTTCTAAATAATAACTACCAGAAGCAGCTGCATCTAATAAAATATCGGTGAGGTAATCTTGTAATAAATTAATTTCATCTACATATAAAATACCTTCGTTTGCCTGTGCCATTAAACCAAGGTTAACAATCTCCTTTTTAGTATTTATTAATTGTTCTAAATCAATACTACCTAACAGTCTGTCTTCTGAAACACCAATAGGTAAATTTACGAAAGATGAATTTTGTTGGCTACTCATTAGGTTTGTTATCGATCTAATTAAAGTAGTCTTTCCTGTACCTTTATCACCAATAGCAAGCACTCCACCAATAAGTGGATCAACCAAATTTAAAATTAGCGCTAGCTTAAAATCATCCTGTCCAACAATAGCTGAAAAAGGAAAATTGAGTTGTTTTTTATCTTGTATCATAATTGAGGAATACTATTATATAACCAAACAATTCCAATAATAACAGAAGCTATTCCTGCAACGCCATTCATCCACTTAAAAATAGCTAAGTTTCGTTCTAAAAATCGACTCATTACAGCAATTAAAACATAACTGTAAACACCCATTGCCACAATAATCCCTAAAGATTCTACAGCTAAAATTAAAATAGCATCAGCTACTGTGGTGCTACTTAAAACTAAAGCAGATGTTAAGGCACCTCCTGTACCAGCTAAACCGTGTAACATACCAATCCAAAAGGATTTATTCATCGGGTTTACGGCTATTTCTTCCCCTTTGGTTCCGTGTAAATGTATTGGGTTTGAAAGGTCGTGTTCATGAGCTTCAATCTTTTTATGGTCATTTACCATTTCATTAATAGCATGATTTCTTTTAATAGCTACAACTCCTAACCAAATCATAATTGGGCCTACAGCTAGTTCTGCATAAAAAGAAATGTCATTTACAAATAAGGTTGCCATGCTTTTAAATAACAATGCTACACCACCAAAAAGCAATAGTGTTACTGAATGACCAAAAGCCCATTGAGATGCTTTAAAAACAGTTTTAAAACTAACTTTTTGTTTATTGATGGCATTCTCGGTAGCTAATACTGAAACAGCTGTAACATGATCGGGTTCAAAAGAATGTAAAATACCAGCCATTAAAGGCCTGATTAAAGAAGTTAAAGTCATTTTTTTATAAATTGAATAAGGGTTTCGTTTTTATGAATAAGGTAAATATCTAGTACTACCTGTTTAATTTTTGAATGTGTATTTTCATAACAATGTTTTAATAACAATTGAAAAAAGGGGGAGTTTTGTTCAAACTCAAACAATTCAATCAATCGTCCAGCCATGTTTAATTCTTTTATTTTATCAGCATCATAAAAGCCTACTTGACGAGCTAATTCTACAACAAAATCTTTGTTCCAACTAGAAACACAACTATGCGTATCTGTAACTCCTCCTGCTAGTTTTACAGCTTTTCCTAGCATAATACCAATGCTAACTTTTTTAATGGGAGATTTATTTATTTTAGTGAGTGTATCACCAATCCAGTTTCCATAATGGATAAAAGCATATTCGGGCAAATGACTAAATTTATTTGATAAATATTTTTCACTTCTAGCACCCGAATTAATTACCAATTCGGTAATATTATTAGCAACAGCAACATCAATACCTTGCTCTATACTTGCGATATACGATGATGATGAATAAGGTTTTACAATACCGCTTGTACCTAAAATAGACAAACCATTCATGATTCCTACACGTTCATTAAGTGTACGTTTTGCTAACTTTTTGCCATCCGTAACATATACCGTTACAGATACTCCACATTCTAAATCATAATCATGCAATAATTTTTGAATGGCACTGGTTATCATTTTTCTAGGAACAGGGTTAATAGCAGGCTCTCCAATAGCGAGCTCTAAGCCTTTAAGCGTAACAGTACCAACACCTTCTCCTGCGATAAACTGAATTTCTTTTTCTTGTGTAAGTTTTAAAATACATCCAATTTCTGCTCCGTTTGTAACATCAGGATCATCACCTGCATCTTTAATTACTGAAGATTTAGCGGTGTTTTCTGTAAATTCACAATGATGCACAGGAATTTCCAATACTTTATCAATAGGGAGGTGCACACTTACTGAAGCTATCTTTTTTTGATGGATAATCGCCATCAATCCTGATTTTGCAGCAGCTGTGGCAGACGTACCAGTTGTAAATCCGTCTCTTAAAGGGCCTTTAGGTACTTTTCTTAATCCCATTTAGTTGCGTTATTAGTTAGCGATAATGAACGCTGCGTACTAGTAAGTAAGTTTTCTAACTCAACTACATTAAATACTGGTTTAAAGTAAGGAGGAATTTCTGGTTGTGTGATGATGATGATTTGTGTGTCCGTTTTTAATGCCGCTTCTATTTTTGTACTTAAAAAACCACTGTTTCCTGTTTCTTTAGTTAAAACAATATTTATTGATTTCGCTTTAATTAACTCAATCTCTTTTTTTAAATCAGCAGAAGGCAATCCTAAAATTAATTGATCTTCGGGGAAATTACTCTCTCTTGCAATAGCTAAAGATTCAGGTCTGTTTAGTATTCTAAAGTAGGTCGTGTTTTTTTGCCACCAATGTTTTAGTCTTTTAATAGACTGTACACCTGTTAATGCTAATAGTATATGATTTTCTTTAAATAAATTAGAAGCATCATCATAAGTATTTACATAAAATACTAACGGATGATTTTTTTTTGATAATAATTTTCTACCAAATCGTATTACAGGTATTTGCAAACTTTCAGCCACCCTTGCGATAGTATTATGCAATATTTCGGCAAAGGGGTGAGAGGCATTAACAATCAGTTTTACATTGTTTTTTATCAGATAACTTTCTAACTGTTTTTCATTTAAAGCACCATGCCTGTAACTAGCAATTTTGTTTTCTTCAAAAGGAATATTTGTTTTTGTTGAATACACAAAAGGCATCGATTTTTCTTGTAGCAATTTTGCTACTTTTCTACCTTCTGTTGTTCCTCCAAATACAAGTATCATTGTTTTCTTATTTATTTTTAATTAATTAGCCTGTTCTTTTTTAAGTTACCAACTTAAACAGAATTTATTATCTCCATTTTCTCTATCAATTTCCATTGAACCTTGTTCAGCTCCAAAAGTCCAATGACCAGTAAATAAAAGTTTTATTGGGTCAGTTTTCTTTTCGAATGATATATTACTAATTTTCCATATGTTGGTTGATTCGTACCCTTTTGTATTTTGAGTATTCATATCCAAAGTCCATTTAACTTTTCCTTTTTCAATCAAAGTCAATGTAGGAGAAAGAGTATCATTTCTATTTTCCAACATTAATATTCCATTATCAGATAAATCAAATTCTTTAGCATTTTTTGTTATTTCACTAGGGGTAACAATTACAGCTTTAAATGGCCCATCATCCATTCCACAGCCAACATTAAATTGATACCAAACCAGCGAAACAAGTGTTAAATAGCTAATAATTCCAATTCCTGATATAATCGCAATACCTGTTAATATTTTTTTGAAGGTTTTATTCATTTTAAGATGCACAGCTACTCAGTAACTACAAATTTCTTATTGGTTCTAAAAATATGTTTCCATTCAGGATTGTATAATTGCGATCTGTTTTTACGAGCTCCAATAGCATGACCAACTACAATTAATACCGTTCTTGTTTTTTTACTCTCTTTTACAATTTGTGCTAGGTTCTCTAATTTCCCTTGAAATATTTCTTCATCTTTCCAAGAAATTCGATACATCACGGCTACGGGAGTATCTGCATCAAAATGTTCTAATAGTTGTGCTTCTACTTTTTTAGCAATACCAACACTTAAAAAAATACACATGGTTGAATTTGTTGCTGCAAATGCCGAAATGCTTTCTTTTGAAGGCATTGGTGTTTTTCCTTCACCACGAGTTAATACAATAGATTGTACTACTTCAGGTATGGTAAATTCTGACTTTAATACTGCGGCAGCTGCACTAAATGAAGAAATACCAGGTACAATAAAATAGTCCATTCCTAATTCATCAAAAATGGTCATTTGTTCTTGAATAGCACCATATAAAGAAGGGTCACCACATTGTAAACGAACAATAGCGTTTCCTTTTTTATAATGCTCTTGCATTAAAGAAACTTGCTCTTCTAAAGTCATCATTGCAGAGTTTCTAACTACCGCTCCTGGCTTACACCAATTCGTCATTTCTTCAGGAATCAAACTTCCTGCATATAACACACAATCGGCTTCTTCTAAATATTGTTTTCCTTTTACGGTTATTAATTCCTCATCACCAGGCCCTGCACCAATAATAGCAACTGCCGTTTTACGAGCTACTTCTGCGTTTAAAGCAACCGAAAAAGTGAATTTCTCACTGTTATCTAAATGAATTTTCTGTTTTTCAACAAGCAATTCATTATTTCCAGAAAGTAACATCGCGCAAGATTCTGAAACACCATTAACACCAATTTTAGATTGTACCATTGCACTTGGGTTAGGTATCGTAACGGTGTTTATTTTATCAGAAGTAAAGGTGCTGAAAGGAATATTGTTAGTCTCACTAAAGTCTAAATAAGCTTGCTGTTCAGCTTTAATATCAATAGAACCAAAGTTTTTGATGGCAGAAAAGTATAATCCTTCAGCAGCTAGTTTTAATTTGAATGTTTCTTGAAATAGTTTAAAATCTAATTGCTTAGAGCATCCAGAACCAACAGATAGTACTTTCGGAATTAAAAATAAACTAGGAATTTTTGCTTCGTAAACTTTATAACTTACCGCAATAAATAATTCGAATTGTGTATAATCAATATCTTTTTCATTATAAAAAATAGTCACAAAACTAGGAACTGTTTTTTCTAAATGCTGTGTACCTTTATCTTTAATATCTAAAAGTAATGCTGTTGGTTTGTTATTAACAAACAACGCCATTATTTTATTCGTAGGCACTGAATTTTCTGTTTGCCAGTCAAATTGAATTCCGAGGGTATCTAACGCCCAAATATTTTGCACATCACTAGCGGTAGATATTATAGCATTTGCACCTAATACACTCGCCGTTTTTGATGCAAAATCATTAGCGCCACCTTTATGTCCGCTTAATACAGATTGCACGTTTAAACCTAAATCATCAACAGAAATTACTGCTGGATCGGTATTTTTATCTTGAATATATGGTGCAATTAAGCGTACGCAAATACCCAAGGCTGTTACAAAACAAATACCATCTAGTTTCATGAAATTATCAGCTAAATAGTCAGAAATAGACGTAATAGTTGATACACTTTCATTACTAGACTGTAAAGTAGTTATGACTAATGATTTTGGAAATTCTTTCTGAATAATAAGGGCTTTTTCTATCCCTTTTTCAGTTACTGCTATGATGGCTATTTTTCTCATTTATTTTTGTTCAGCTGTGTGAATGCTAATTTTATTATGTTGGTTTACTTGAATAACACTAGTATTAACGATGTAATTCAATTTTGTAAGTTCTTCTGTAAATATTTTAGAGCTGCTTTCTCTTACAGCGTTAGTAACGAATCGTACTGCTGGATTTAGTTGATGTATTAAATGAATAAATTCTTTTAAGCGTCCACCATGACCACCAATAAAAACAACATCAGGAATTTCAAAATCATTTAAATTGAGATTAAAAAAATCATCAATAATAATGTCAATACCAGGTGTAGCGAATCGTTCTGTATTCTGTTGAATAATATCAGTGCATTCAATTCGTTTTTCAAAGGCAACGATTTTTAAATGCGGAAAATGTTGTTTTGCTTCAATAGCAACAGATCCTGTACAAGCTCCTACGTCCCAAAACACCGTTTTATTTTGTAATTCTAAAGCACTAATAGTACTTAATCGAATTGGCATTTTAGTAATCATGTTTGCTCTATTCGTTAATGGAATAAAGGATGCATCAGGAATACCAAAAGGTTTATGTTTAGGTGCTGTTTGTTTTAATAAAACACAGTTTAAATTATTGTGTGTTTTGTCAGAACAAGAAACTAAATCTAGTTGATCAATATGTTCATTATCTCCGTCTAAAGCTTCTCCAATGGTTATTGAGTAATTATCAAAACCATATTGCAGCATGCGTTTCGCAATTTCGGCAGGTGTTTTTTTGTTATCGGTTAATACGCCAATTAATTCGTTTCTTTTAATTAGTGCTTCATCTAGTGCAGACCAATCTCTACCATGAACAGAAACTGCTTTTAATGTATTGTAGTTTGTTTGTGTTTTATGACATAACAGTTGAATACTATTAAAATAAGGAGTAGCGCTTAATTTAGCATTGGGTAATAAGCGTTGTAACGTATTTCCGAAGCCATAGAAAAAAGGATCACCAGAGGCAAAAACCACAATCGTTGTCGTAATTTTTTTATACTGATTCATCAGCGCATCCATTTTACCTGAAATTTCAATCCAAGTATGGTTTTCGGGTAGGAACGATTTTACCAATTGATGATGTCGTTTTCCACCAGAAAAAACAGCTGCTTCTTTAATTAATTTCAAGACAGCATCATTCAATTTCGGACTAGGATGATTGCTAATTCCAATTAAATAAAAATCGATATGTTTTTCTATTAATCTCATTTATTAATAAGAATCTTTAATTACAACATCGTTTATATTTTTACGCTTTTCCCATTGCAAACGTTCTAACTCTGGGTTTTCATAAAACTTATCTACATGCCCTAAGCATAAATAACCTATCAATTGTCTGTTTTCAGGAGCATTTAAAATGGTTTTAATTTTGTTGGGGTCTAAAATACTTACCCAACCTAAGCCAACATTTAAAGCTCTTGCCATTAACCACATATTTTGAATAGCGCATACTACTGAGTAAACACCGGCTTCTTTCATAGTAGTTTGTCCTAAAACAGGATGTTCACTTGGTTTATAAAAAACTGCGATATTTAATGCCGATTCTACAATTCCTTCTAATTTTAATTGTGTGTAAGCATCGGCTTTTTTTCCTTCAAAAAGAGTTTTCGCTTTTTCGTTCTCTTCAAAAAAACTGTCTTTTATTTTATTTCTAATGTTTAAATCTTTAATAACCACAAATTCCCAAGGTTGAGAAAACCCAACAGAAGGTGCGTTTACTCCAGCAAATAGAATTTTATCTAAATCCTTTTGAAGAATAGGTGTATCTATAAAACGATTACCTCTAACATCTCTACGGGCAAGTATTATTTGCTCTAAGGTTTCTATATTTTCTGGAGTGAATTTGTTCATTTCTAAGATTTAAAATAAGTTGAAGCTTCAGGTAACGTAAAAGCTGCATTTGTAATAGCTGCTGCAACATTACTACCACCTCTGTTTCCTTCAATAATTACCCAATCGGTAGTTGCAATTTGTGATAATTGTTCTTTTGATTCTAAAACATTCACAAAACCAACAGGTACACCAATTATACCAACAGGTTTAAAAGCAGTATTGTCTCTTAATTGGTCAACAATTTCGAATAAAGCAGTAGGGGCATTTCCTACTACATATAAAGCATTCGGGTGTTTTTCAATAGCTTTTCTAATACCAGCTTGTGAGCGGGTAATATCTGCTGATTTAGCTAGCGCTTGTGCTTCTTCATCATTTAATAAACAATGAATTTGGTTTCCGTATTCTTTTATAAAAGCTTTTGTAATACCTGCTTTTACCATGGTAACATCAGTAACAATTTCTCCACCATTTTTAAGATGCGTATGCCAGTTTTCAATAGCATTCGGTGTTGCTGAATAATGATTAAAATCTTCTAAAATTCCTGTCGTATGAATAACTCTCGTTACTGCCCATTTATCAGGAATAGAAAAAGGAATTTCTTTAATATGATCGGTAACAATTCTAAAACTTTCTTGTTGAATTTCTTTACCTGTATGTGGTTTTCTGTTAAGGTAACCTCTAGGAGTAACCAAATAATCTTTAAAACGATAGGTTTGCGAGTTTCCAATCATTACCAAACAAAACATATCTACATCTTCAGGGTTAAATTCTCCTAAAGTGGTAATCTTAAGTTCTTCTTCGGGTCTTGTTACATGTCTTATAATTGCAACAGAGGTAGCAGGTGAGCGTTCTGTTAAAAATATTTTTTGCAACCTACCTAATTGCCAATGTCTTTTTTTACTTTTTGGGTTGTATAAACTGGTTACAAAATCACCCATGGCAGCAGCTTTAATTCTCTGCTCGATTATGTTCCAAGGTGTCATTAAATCAGACAATGAAATGCAGCAAAAATCATGACCTAACGGTGCACCTAATTTACTGCCAGCAGCTAAAAATGCTGAAACACCAGGAAGTGTTTCTAATTCAATAGCATCATCATTTCCTTTAGATACCACTTCATAAACAATGGCAGCCATGGCGTAAATACTAGCATCACCAGAACCAATAACCACTACATATTTATCTTCTTTTGCTTTCTCAACAGCTTTATGAGCTCTTGCTTCTTCTTTACCTAAAGGCATCGAAATAAGTTCAGCACCTTCTTTAAAAAGTGATGCTCCAAATTGAAAATAATAATCGTAACCAATAACTACATCTGCTTTTTCTAAAGCATTTTTAACTACGGGCAACATATAATTGATATCTCCAGGACCTAGGCCTGCTACGGTTATTTTCATTTGTTTATTTTTTTAATAATCATAAGAGAAAAATAAGGTGTTTCTCTTACACTGGCAGTACTCCAGTTATTCGTTATAAATTGTTTATTCGTTCCTAAGCGTTCGGCATAAGTAACGTTATGTTTTTGAGTATCGATTACAGCGGTAATTATGTCAACAACCGATATAATTTTCATTAATACTACAGTATCGAAATTAGCAATAGCCTCTTCTAGTTCTTCTTTGGTTTGTATGCGAGGAATTACAACTACTTTTTCGTTTTGTAAACACAATGGTATTTTACTTTCAGATGCTAAATGCAAGTAAGAGCTAATACCCGGAATTAAATTGATACTTAAGTTATGTGCTTGTATTTTTTCTAACAGATAAGAAAAAGAGCTAAACGTACTAATGTCTCCTTCGCTAACAATTGCTATAGATAATCCTTTATTGTAGTCAGAAAGTATTTGTTGAAAGGTTGTTTCATAAATAACCTTTGCTTGCGCTCTTTCTAAATCCATTTTTAAATAAAACCCTTCGAGTTTTTGTGAATCTAAATTATAGTTATCTAAAATTGAGCGTGAATAACTAGCTTTTCTGCCATCTTTAAATAAAGAGCCAGGGTAATATATTTTAGCTGCGTTTTGTAAAGTTTTTAACCCTTTTAAGGTAATTAAATCAGGATCACCAGGTCCTAAAGAAACGCCGTATATTGTACCTTTTGTCATATTCCTAAACCTTTTTTAATTTTAGTAAATACGCTGTTTTTTTGACCAACTTTTTCATCTTCTTCAAACAAAACACCTTTTACACCTAAATGATGGCCGATTTGTTCTTTTCCTACTTCCGATTCTAAACCAACAATTTGTTTTCTGTATTTACACAATTGGCAATTCATGTTTGCTGTACCGTTAATGGTTTCATCTAAGCGCTCATCAAAAGCTTTTAAGATTAACTCATCGCTACCAAAAGCTTTGGTGTACACATATTCATGAGGAGATGTTGCACTAAATGTTCGAATTTCATTATAAATACGCTCTAACAGAATTCCTGTAAAAAAGAAAAACGGAATTGCAATCGTACGTTTAAATTCCATTTTACTTGTTAATTCTAAGCTTTTAGTAACTGAAGGATAGGCTGTACCACTATAAGAAACTGTTGTAAACCCAAATCCCATTCCTTCACCTAGCATACAAGCTAGTTTGTGAACATCAGAGTTTGCGTCAGTATCGGTTGTTCCTCTTCCTACAACCATTAAGCACACCTCTTTTCTATCCATCGGTGTATGTTTGCTTTCTTCTTCTAAAACTCTTTTTTGCGCTAATTCTAATAAAAATGAATTCACACCAAGGTGTTTCCCCATTTTTATAGTTAAATCACTATAATAGCTTTGTATGGTATTCATTTCATACGGAATATCATTCTTAGCATGCGAGCCCGCAAAAAGAATAATTGGTAACGCATAAATTTCACGAATTCCTTTTTGATACATACGTTCAATAGACGCTTCGTACACAGGATGATTAAATTCTAAAAAGCCATAATCTACCTCGTATTCTGTATAACGAGCTTGTAGTATAGCAACCAACTCTTTAAAAGCATCGGTTCCTGTTTTGGTTCTACTACCATGACCGCAAAGTAAAATTCCTTTTTTCATTCTTTTAATTAATTGGTTTTACTCCTATTAAAAATACTACTGGCATTTGTAGTTCTTGTTTTTTTATATCGTTTTCTATCTCGCCTAATGTTGATGAGAGTAACACTTCGTTATCTCTTGAAACATTAGAAATTGCATTGATAGGAATGTTTGTGTTTTTGCATACTTCTATTAGTTTAGGAATAATTTTATCTAAACTTTTTAGCCCCATATACAGTGCTAGTGTGTTACCAGCGTTTAGCATTTCTGCAATTCCTTTAAGCTGTGCGGTAGAATAATCGGCAGTATGTGCAGTACAAATTAAAATAGCGTTCGATTGTCTTCTCTCGGTAATAGGAATGTTTACAGAACTCGCCGCCGCTAAGGCTGCAGAAATTCCTGGAACCACAGTAAAAGGCAAATTATGCTGTTTTAAAAAGCGAACTTCTTCGGCAGCTCTTCCATAAATGTATGGATCTCCAGATTTTACACGAACAACTTTATTTCCTAGTTCACAATGTTTTTTCATTAGTGAATTGATGTTATTCTGACGTGTTTCTTGGTCTTCTTTGTCTCCGTATTTTCTACCTACATAAATATGTTCAGCCTGTGTATTAATCGCTAATATTTCATCTGAAATTAAATTATCATGTAAAATAATATCAGCATTTTCAATAGCGTGAAAAGCTTTTAAGGTTAATAGGTTTTTATTACCAGGCCCACAACCTACAATGGCTATTTCAGGTAAATAATCTTTTGTAAATATCCATTCAGGATTTGAGAATTGATAGGTGAAATTTAGTATTGATTTTGATTTAGAATTATCAACTATTTTATAACTTTCCTTAGAGTTAGTTTCAAAAACAGGCGCAGGCATATTTAATTTAATGGCTGCATTCTCATAAAAATCTTTTCTTTTAGGATGTATATCAGCACAACCGTTAATAATTTCACCAAAACAATCTTTATTTATAATAGTTGCTATTAAGCGAATAACATCTTTTTGATGAATAAGATTAACAGGAACATTAGGGTTTTTTAATTGCTTTTTATTTGCCAAAAATCTCCCAGGATGACGTTTAGGGCCAATTAAACCAGCCAAACGTAAAACGGTTAAGTTGTTACCAAAATGTTGTTGCAATAACTGTTCTGCTTCTATGAGAGCTTTACCAGAAGCTTTTTCAGGAATGCAATGTAGAGATTCACTTACAAGAGTATTGGTGTTTTGATATACCGATGTGGAACTAACAAATATAATTTTTGTTTTTTTCGGTGTATGTTTTATAATTTGTTTAATTTGAAGCGGATGAATGGTTTCAATATTTTCAATTCGCTTGGGAGGAAAATTTATAATTAACGTAGATGTATCATGAATAAAAGATTCCCAGTCGCCAATAATGGTATCAGCCTCAACTTTTATTCTACAGGTGTGAAAAGAATATGTAGCTAATGATTTTAAGTTATTGAGTCTTGAAGTACTTCCATTAATAGCATAACCGCTTTTTTGAAGTTGTAAAGCTAATGGTAAACCTAACCAACCTAAACCTAGTATTGAAATACCTTTTTTCATTGTTATGTTAAATTTAAAATTGCGTTTTTTAACTGTATTTTTCTACAATATTCCCAGCCTTTATTAGCTATAGAGTCGAACTCTATCTTGCCTAAAACGTCACCAAATTTATTTTTAAAACGAATACCAACTTGCTGCGATTCCTTTTGATAAAAATATTCCGTGCTAGAAATTTTAGCTTGTTGTAACTCTTTATTATCTTTTGGTACAGCTGCAATAGTTAATGGAATGCAAGTTGTTTTAGTAAATAATTCAAGTGTATGTGTTTTAGAATATTCTAACGTTTCAATATCATTAAAATCAATAGAATTTTGATTTGTCATAGTAAGAGTTACACCATCTGGGTTTTCTCTAAGAAATAAGAATAACGGATACAAATACTGATCTGAACTAAATCCTTTGGTAATAAAACACGCACCTAATTCTGTATCATTCTTTAGTTCAAAAGGCTTTGGTGTTATTGGGGCTCTTTCGTTGTTAGAAATTTGCTTATCCCATCCTTTTTTATATAATAATTCAGTTTCTATAGGGCATTCATTATTTAAATGTCCTTTTACGATATGCGTTATTTTTTCGGGGGTTAATTCTTTATACCAAAATTCACCTGGACTTACAATACAAGTAGGGGCATCTTCACACCGTCCGTTACATCTCGTTTTAATGGTATGGGTAGTATCCCAAAGCTCGTTATTTCTTAAATAAGCTCTAGCCTCTCTAACAACTTTTTCACTACCTGCCTTTTGGCATGATCCTCCGTCGCAAAAGAAAAAAGTATGTGTTGTATTAGCGATGTTTTTACCCATGGTTTAAAAGGAATATGTGAGATTTATTTTTATTGAAAAGGGATGATCTTATCCCAAATATAATGAGGGTTAAAGTTGATTATCTTAATGAAAATAGGGTGCCAGTTTTATAGATGTTATTAAAATTCAACTGAATTTTTATATCAGTAATTTCACCTTTTATTGTTTTATTTTGTGCGAATATGGATAGTGAAAAACACATAATCCACAGACTGCGTAAAATCAATTTTTGCATTTAAAAAAGAAATTAAGCAGGCAAGGAAAGAAAATATGAAAAACATAATTTCTAACTCTTTACCCGAGAGTTACTATTATAAATTATTGTAATATTGGCAGGTCTCCTGACTTAGCTTAGCTTTCATTTACCTTCCCATAGTAATTACTACAGTGGTTTTTATTAATGAAGCCTTTTACAAGCTTTACAGTTGCGGGAACAGCTTTGGATTTACACCAAATTCCCTTTTAATTCTATAATTCTAAATTTTACTAAAGAAATAAGAAACCAAAAATCGAAGCGAATATATAGATTTTTTATAACAGGATTGAGTCTATAATTAGTTTTTTCTTCTTTTTACCTCAATACTTTTATAATTTTTATGTTTTCTTTTTTTTTAAATGTTTTTTAGTTTTTCGTTTTATAAATTTAATTCCCAGGCCTGTAGCAGTAATACAGGTAATTGTTCCGCCTGTAAGTAAGAAAATCATGATAATATCCCATAACGGACGATTTTTTGAAAGAAACGAAAAATCTAAACTATGTAAACCATGATATAACCATCTTTCTGTTCTGTTTTTCGGAGCAGATTTAAGGAGTACTGTATTGGTTTTCGGATTAATATAATAGTAGTTGCTTTTATTGGTAATAATTTTAATAACAGGCAATGTTTTTATATTTTTCCGATCATAATAATAGGCATCATAGTCGTTAAGTACTATTAATTCCGTTACTTTTTCTTTGGTATTAAAACTGTTTATTTTAGCAATGTATTGCTCGTTTGATGCATTATAATTGATCGAAGTAATACAATGATTTTCAACAGTATCTTTATTGAATTTTTCAATAAAGATATTATCATTAAATAAAGAAAAATGAATCTCTTTAAATTTTGACTTAGAGGCTAGCTCTTTAAAATTAATCCAATCTTTATCTGTAATACTTTTTAGCGTAAAGTTTTGCCCTTGCCAAATACTTTTATCCTGTTGGTTTAAAGAAGAGCTAGGCACCCAATTAAAAGGAGTCATACTCATAAAACCACTAAATACCCATGTGCAAATAAACAAGCCAAAACCTAAACCAAAATAATAATGCAGATTATACCATATATTTTTAAACCTTTTAAAATTAGCTTTGGGTTTCTTTTTATAGCGTATTAAGCCTGTAACAATTCCGGTAAGCGTCATTAACAAACCAAATGCGGCCAACCATAAAATAAGTTGTTGCCAAAAATAACTATGTATACGTATATCTTTAAAATAAAGCCAATGTGGTATGGCACCAACCCATGCCCAAAACCGATCACCAGAAGTTGTAATATTTAAAACCTCACCAGTAAGAGAAGATATATGAACCCATGTGTTTTCTTGGTTTTTAAACTTTACTTTATAAACAGGCAAATGTTTAATAAATCTAGATTTAGGAATCCATTGATCTACTTCATTAATAATAGTAACCTCGGCTATGTACTTTAAATTGGTAGCGTTTTTCGCAATGCCTAAGGCTTTATTTTTAGTAAGATTTATAAGTTTTCCATCCTTCGCATATCTCGAAATAACTTTACCCGAAGCAGTTTCTACATGATAAACAATGTTGTTAAGAATACTATTAATTCTTAGTTTGTGTATTGTTTTTAAGGTGTCTTGCTTAAATACAGCAGCAGGTGTTAGTATTTTTTTAGTAGTTAAACTTGTTTCTTTTTTACGCTGTATTTTCTCTTCTTTACCTAAAAAAGGAAAACTTTTATACATCATTACAAACCCTGAAAGAAACCAAACAAGGAATAGCATAAAAAATAAAGTACCTAAGTAATGATGTATAGATATAAGTTTTTTCAAGGGGACTTAAAATTTATAACTTACGTTTACTTTAAAGTTTCTCTCAGCACCAGGGAAAAACTGATAATCATAAATAGCATCAGTAAAATATAACTTATTGGTAATGTTATTTATATTTAAACCTACTCGGACATTATTTTTTTGATAATAAACAGCACCATCTAGTAATAAGTATGAAGGCAATGTAAATGAGTTACTAGAGTTCGTATAATTATTACTGGTATAATTACCACCAATACCAAAACCTAAACCTTCTTTTAGCTCATAGTTTAGCCACATATTTGCCAAATGTTTTGGCGCAAAAGGTAATGCATTACCTTCTTTTTTTGTTTGTGAATCGCTTGCATCATAAGCACGTATTTTAGCTTCAGTAAAAGCGTATCCAGCTTTTATGTATATGTTTTTTAGTGGAGTATATGCTAAATCAAACTCTATTCCTTTAGAGTCAGCCTCTCCAATTTGGTGGTATTCATTAACCTTATTTCTTTCTACGATATTGTGTTTTAAAATATAAAAGCTCGATAAAGTAATGTTTAGTTTATTCAGTTTTTCATATTTAATACCACCTTCTATTTGATATCCTTTTTCAGGATCAAAAATTTGACTACTTGGTGATATCGTTCTAGAAGGTTTAAAGTAGTTTGAGTATGATGAGAAAACACTAAAGTTTTTAAAAGGTTTATATACCAAACCAGCTCTATAACTAAATGCAGTTGAAGGAATTTCTGTTTTTTTACCTTCTTCAATTAAAACCCTATCTGCATTAATTTTATCAGTAGCATAGCTTCCTTCAAAAATATCATAACGAATACCAACTAAAACTTTAAGTTGATTAGAAATATCTGACCAGTTTTGCCAATAAAAACCACTGTTAAACTCATCTCTTATTTGCACTTTCTCATCAATAGTTTCTATATGTCCTTGATTTAGAATCGGATTTATTACTGAAATAGTAGTTTTTGTACCTGGGCCAATTACACTTCCTCTAAATGATTTTCTATCTAAAAAAGTAATAGAATTACCAAAAATAGATTTGTGCTTTATTTTACCTGTCTTAAACTGATAACTTACATCTAATTGATTCTGAATTGTATTGGTTGTATGGTTAAAGTAAAAAGGAAACCCTCTAGTTATCGAATCTTTAGCAATATTAAAAAATAACCATTCTGTAGATAGATAATTTATATCATCATCAGACCACGATAAATTATTGTTTAATTTTACCTTATCATTAAATTTATGCTTATATTTAATCTGTAAATCAAAACGTTTGTGCTTTAAATAATCTTGCGGATCGTTATACCTTGTTTTAGGATCCATTCCTGCAACAATATCTCCATTATCATCAACCGGAATACCTGTATCGGTATCGTATACATCGTTATTTGTTTGAAAAGATAGCTCTAAGAAATCCTTTTCAGAAGGCGTATAATTAAGCGTAAAAGAAGCATTGTTGGTATTTACACCATAATATCTCCAACCGCTAGATTTAGTAAGTCCAAAATCGACTCTATATTTTAATTTTTCATTAATTGGCCCGCCCATACCTGCAGACATTTCATAGGTGTCAAAAGAACCATAAGTAGCACTAAACTCTCCAGAAAAAGTATCGGTTGGTTTTTTTCGCACTATATTTATAATACCACCCAAAGCAGAGTGCCCAAACATAACACCAGCAGGACCTTTAAGCACTTCAATATGGCTAACATTTGCTAAGTTGGTACTAGGCGCACTTGTTGAAAGGTTATGACGTTCGTCCCTTACTCCATCATTTAATAATACAAAATTATTAAAACCTCTAATTCTAAATGTTTGAAAACCACCATACCTATTTATAGGTCTAACCCCAGTAGCACTTTTAACAGCACTCCCTAAATCATTAGAATTTCTAAGTTTAATTAATTTAGAACTTACATTATTTGTTGTTAACGGAGCGTCTAAGTTTTTTATTTGAAGCTTATTTAATGCAGTACTTTTTTTTCTTTTAGAAGAAATAGTTACATCTTTCAGTTCAAAAGATGTTGGCTGTAAATACACCACGGCTGGTAAGTTTTTAAGTAATACATTTACTGATTTATAACCTATGTATGAAATATTAATTTTATCGTTTGGCTTTCCTGTAATTTTAAAAAAACCGTTTGTATTTGAGGTTGTTCCTTTTTTAGAATTTTTATTTAGGATAGATGAAAACTGAATAGGGTGATTGTTTTGTTTATTTAAAAGTTGAACAGATTTTGTTTTCTGCGCAATTAATAAACTGGTAGTAAGTAAAAAAAAGAATACAAATTTTAATTTCATTTTGTTTCATTTGTTCAGAAATTAAAATATAGGAGTAAGAAGCCTATAAAAAATAGGCCATCGAACACGTTAACTTTTATTCCCGAAAGTTTAAATTATGTTTTTGATTTAGGCAGGTCTCCTGACTTAACTTAGCGTTCATTTACCTTCCCATAGTTTTAACTACAGTGGTTTTTATTAATGAAGCCTTTAATAAGCTTTACAGTTGCGGGAACAGTTTTGGATTTACACCAAATTCCCTTTTAATTCTTATGCTAAATGTTACAAGAGCATAAAAAACCAAAAATCGTGGCGAATATATAGTATTTTATTATACGATAGTTTCTAAAATAAGTTTTTTTCTTATGGAAGCAGAAGTTTTTGGCAGCATAATAATTTCGAATCCTTTTTTGATATACTGTGCTAGTAGCGCTTTTTCTAGGGTTAAACAATACTCAAATTCTTGTAATCTTTGAGCGTCTTTACAGTAAATATCAAACCAAGTAGGGGCAAAAAACACTTTTTTATGATACACCTCTTTATAAGGAAACTCTTGTAAATACTTGGGCGTTGGTTTGTTTGCTACGGTTAAATAGGCTTCTAAATCTAGTAACGATCTATCACAAATTTGGGTGCTTACATTTAATAACTCTTTACTCGTTAGTTTAAAAACCAATTCTGTAAAACGATTAATATCTTCCCAAGGCATTCCGTTGCTATTATTTTCTTGCTCATTAATAATAACCCTTCTAGAAACTTCATCCATACAAGGAATTGTATCTTTTAAAAGATTTATTAAAGTCGTTTTTCCAGTACCAGGAGCACCGGTAATTACATATTTTTTAGGTAGGTTATGCATAGTTAACTACTAATAGTAAACAAATGATGATAAAAGTAAACAATATACTAGCGGTATAATTAATGGTAGCCACTCTTTTAATTTCTGCGTGTTCAATTTTTCGAGTATTGTTGCCAATAAAAGGTTTGTCTACTAATTTACAATGATAATAATTAGGCCCTCCAAATTTACAGTTTAAAATATAGGCTAAAGCAGCTTCAGGATACCCTGCATTAGGACTACTGTGTTTTTTACCTTCCTTAATAACGAATGGAATACCGTTTATTTTAAATTGAACAACTAACATTAACAAAGCCGTAATTCTTGATGGTATATAATTAACAACATCGTCGAGCTTTGCAGCAAATCGACCAAATAACAGGTATCGGTCATTTTTATACCCAATCATAGAGTCGAAGGTGTTAATCATTTTATACGCCATGGCTCCGGGAACTCCTAAAATTAAAAAGTAAAAAAGTGGAGCAATAACGCCATCGCTTAAATTTTCTGACATGGTTTCAAAAGTAGCTACTCTAATCTGTTGCTCGTTTAATTGATTGGTTTCACGACCAACAATCCACGATAAACGTTTACGACCCGCCGCTAATCCTTCATTTTTTAGGGTATTAAAAACAGCATAGCCTTCTTTTACTAATGTTTTGTTGGCTAGGCTGTAAAACAACATGATTACCGAAAAGATAATGGCACTAATTTTAAAATCATTTGCATGTAACCATTCTATAATTAAATAAGGTAGGGTAAAAGAAATGCTAACTAAAATGATGGTTAAAAGTGCCCCTTTTAAAAGCCTGTAATTATTTTTATTAAGCCATTTTTCACCAAAAGAAATACTATTACCAAATAGTATAATAAGATGCGGAAGTTTTTTCGGATCTCCTAAAATTAAATCCAACCCAAAAGCAATTACAAGTATGTAAATTGAGGTTAAATCCATGCTTTTAAGGCTGTAATAAGTGTATTGTTTGCTTCTTTACTTTGTGTTGAAAGCCGAATGAATTCCCCTTCTAAATTATTAAAGTTTGTAGCGTCTCTAATTAAAATTTGATGCTTTTCTATTAAATATTCTTTTAATTCTTTTGCTGATGTATGCAGTAATTCAACTAAAAAATAAGAGGTATTGCTTTCACAAACTTTTATGCCTTTTAACTGGGCAAGTTCTTTCTTAAAGGTCGTCGTTTCTTCTAATAATAATGAAGCGTTAAATTGAAGTGTTTCGTAATTGTTAAAAATATATTCCCCTGCTCTTATAGCTAATAAATTAACACTCCAAGGCATTTTTAAATTTAAAAGCTTTGTTATGAGTGAAGCATTTGAAATGACATACCCTAAACGCAATCCGGGAATTGTAAATGTTTTGGTTAATGAACGGACAACTATTAAATTTTTATACTTTTTTGTCAGTGAAACAATTGATTCAATGCTATTAGTAAACTCTATATATGCTTCGTCAATAACAAATATAGTCTCTGTTTTTTGTTGAAGAAAAAGTTCTAATTCACTTTTCGAAAAAATAGCCCCATTTGGATTGTTTGGATTGCATATAAAAATAAGATCTGCGCTCGTATCTTTTATTACTGCTCTAGAAATCAACTGATACTCTAACTGAAAAATTTTACAAGCATCTTCATATTCCGAAAAAGTAGGTGCTACAATGACTGCTTTTTTATCAGAATATAATTGAGCTATGAGATAAAAAGCTTCTGTTGCGCCATTGGTAAATAAAAACTGTTCGTTATTGAGTTGGAACTTTTTAGCTGCCAATTCATTTAATTCGCTAGCAGTAGGCGATGGATAACTTTGAATTAAATTAATATTCCTCGATATATCATCAAGCAACGCTTCAGGACATCCTTTATAATACACATTAGAGCTAAAGTTGTGCGTAATTTCTCCTTCAATTAAATGAAGATCGTCTCCATGACCGTTTAACATTTTTGTGCGCCGTTTTTTAAAATGGTTGCCATATCTAAATTTTCATCTATCCAGTTTGCTAATTTAGTAAACTGTGTTGCTTTAAATACTTTGTAGTTTTTAGCCTTCGCATTCGGAAATTTTAATTGCAATAACTCTGTAGTTATTTCTTGATTATCGAAAATACCATGTAGGTAGGTTCCCCAACTTTTATTTCCATCAAAATAACCTTCTTCCTTACCATTAATACAGTTTAAATGTTTGTTTTTAGGTACAATGGTCTCCCCCATATGAATCTCGTACCCTTCGCAAAGCTCCTTAATGTCTTTAAACTGAAAATTACGTTGTACCGTTTGTTTTGTTTTAGAAAGTGTTGTTTCAATATCAAATACCCCCAAACCATCTTCCGATTTAATATTACTTTCCACAGAAAAAGGATCTTTCACCACTTTACCTAACATTTGATACCCTCCACAAATTCCGATAACAGGAATGTTCGCATATTGCTTTTTAATAATACTATCTAATCCATCCTTTTTTAAAGCGATTAAATCTTCAATCGTATTTTTTGTACCCGGAATAATGAGTACATCTGCTTTGTTTAGTTCTTCAGCGTTTCTGGTAAAATATAAATTGATAAGTGGTTCTTGTTCCAATGCCTGAAAATCGGTGTAATTAGACATATAATGGAGTTTTACTACCGCTATATTTAATTTATTATTCGTTGCAGTTGTTTCCCTACTATTTAATGCTACTGAATCTTCTTCTTCAAGAATAATATCTTTCTCATAGGGTAAAATTCCCAAAACAGGTATGTTTGTGAGCTCTTCTAATTTCTTCTTCCCATCAACAAATAATGCAGTATCTCCTCTAAACTTATTAATAATAATTCCTTTTATAAGTTTTCGTTCCCAGTCATCTAACAATTCAATAGTACCATACACACTACCAAATACGCCTCCTTTATCGATATCTGCGACTAAATACACACAAGCATTGGCTGCAGCTGCCATTCGCATATTTACAATGTCTCTATGTTTTAAGTTTAATTCGCTAATGCTTCCAGCGCCTTCCATTACAATAGGGTTGTGCTTTGCCGCTAATTGATGAAATGATTTTTTAGCTTCCTCAAAAAGCTGTTTTTTATTGTCTCCTAAAAAATATTCTTTCGCCGTTTGGTCTCCAATTGGTTTACCGTGTAGTACTATCTGCGATTTATTTAACGACGATGGTTTTAACAAAATAGGGTTCATTTCTACAGTTGGCGGAATGCCACATGCTTCTGCTTGTACTGCTTGGGCTCTTCCTATTTCCAAATTATCGGGCGTAGAAAAACTATTTAGCGACATGTTTTGGGCTTTAAACGGAGCAGGCGCATATCCTTTCTGTTTAAGCCACCTACAAATTCCTGTGGTTATCCAGCTCTTTCCAACATCCGATCCAGTACCAACTAACATTATAGGCTGTAGGTTTTGCATTTTAATTTTTTTTTTTAGAAAAACAAAAATATTGAATAATATATACTTTGTTTGGGGTTTATAGTGAAAATTATTAAGAATACCTTTTTACGATTTTTTAATGTTTGAGAAGTATCGTTTTAGTGAGGTAAATTAGATAATAGGATAAATTAAACAGGTAACAATTTAGTTACCTAACTTTATTTTTTCATGTTTTAATATTACTTATAATGTTCTTAAAAAGAACAGCTTTATTAGTTGCTTAAACACGCAACTATCCATACACAAAACCTTTGTAAGTCATTTGACAAATGAATTTTTCTAAAATAGGTTGACTAAAAATTAAACCTTTAATTATAGTCACTTATGAAAACACAAAATGAACACTGGCGAAAAAAAAGCTATCAAAAAGCAACTTTAGAAACAAAAATTTTAGTCGTTGACCAAATACTTAGCGGGCAAATATCCAATAATCAAGCTTCTAAAAAATATGACATTCCCAGAACTACTATTTCCTATTGGTTAAGAAAATACATTACTTTAGTGCAACAAAATACGGGTATGAGTAAAAACGATGAGATTAAAAGGTTAAAGGAAAAGATTGAAGAACTTGAGTTTCAAAAAGACTTCCAACAAGACATTATCGCGGATATGGAACTCATTACAGGCGTCGATATGTCAAAAAAGTCATTGCCCAAAACATTAGCAAAAGAGATAGCGCTAAAGAAAAAACAGCGTATAAGAGAAAATGGCTCTATGGATGTTTTGGGATATCTAAACAAGCCTTCTACAAAAGACTCAAAGCACAACAAAGACAACAAATAGAGCGTCAAGAACTAATTAAAATGGTCAAGGAATACCGTAAAAAAGTAGGCTCGAAAACCGGTGGAATTAAGCTATACACAGAACTAAAACAAGACTTTGTAAACGCTAATATTAAGATCTGTAGAAACAAGTTCTATCGCTTCCTAAGACTAAATAATCTTTTGATTCCTAAACGGAAAAACTACATAACCACAACAAACTCAAACCATTTATACAAAAAATATAAGAACCTTGTAAAAAATTACGTTCCTAATCGACCAGAACAACTATGGGTAAGCGATATCACTTATATTAAAACACAATACGGCCATAATTATTTAGCCATTGTTACAGACGCGTATTCTAAGCAAATTATGTGCTACAAACTCGATAACCATATGAGAACATCACTTTGTACTGATGCGCTCGCCATAGTTATTAAAAACAGAAAATACCCCCAAAAAAAACTAATTTATCATTCTGACAGAGGATTTCAATACTGCAATCCTAAGTATACCGCTTTTGCCGAAGACAACAATATCATAATGAGTATGACTGAACAATACGACCCATATGAAAATACTGTAGCAAAACGAATTAACAGAACATTGAAATACGAATATGGACTAAAACAAACTATTAAAAATACAGAATTAGCGCAAAAAATGACTGAGCAAGCGCTCTTCATTTATAACAATTTAAGAACGCATTTTAGCCTAGAATTAAGAAAACCTGCAGAAGTACATTTAAATCCTAATCTAAAATACAAATCGTATCGAAAAAATAAACTAAATTTACCTGAACTTAAAATTTAATAACAAACCTAGTTCAAATGTTTTTTCACCTTCTAAACGGCTAAAAAAATCTTTTTAACCGTATAAATTATACCTAAAAAAGGTCAATCTATATCAGTATAATAAAAAATAAAAAACTAGTTGAATCTAACAAAGGTCAAAATAATTTTGGCTTAATGTTGCTGAATCTCAATGGCAATATAAATATCTTGAACCAAAGTGTTTAACCGGATCAAAGATAATATCAAATCTGGAAAGGATATCTCTCAGAGAACTATCAAAAAATTAATCTTTTATGATAATTGTTAGTATAATCAATCCTTCTACTATTATAAAATAGCATTAGAATAATTAATAGCAGCTATTCACGCTTTCCACACTCGCTTTTTTTGATTTTTTTAGTAAAACCAAAAAAGAGCTCAAACAAATGCTTCAA
>NZ_JAUOSW010000011.1:0-54132 GCF_030549005.1 Tenacibaculum soleae | reverse complement strand
AATTGGTAGACACGTTGGACTTAAAATCCAATGGACTGTAATGTCCGTGCGGGTTCAAGTCCCGCCTTCAGTACTAAACCTTAACATTTATTTGTTAAGGTTTTTTTATTTTACCCCTTTTCCTAAACACTTTATACACGCTTCCTAACAAGTAAACTATGTAATTAACAAAGATTGTTTTTAAAATATTTTATACTTAAAACCTATTCTTTGTAATGCTACCTTTAAACAAACGTCTAAAGCAATAGATAAAATTATAAATTATGCGTAAAATATTCTTATTATTTAGCTTAACTTTTTTCATCAATTCTTTTGGACAAACAAGTATTCTTAACGATTTATTAAACAAACATGTTACTAATAAAGGAGTTGTAAACTACAAAACATTCAAAAAAGAAGAGACTAAGCTTGACACTTACCTAGAGTATTTAAACAAAACTACCCCTCAAAAAAATTGGTCTGCATCAAAAACCAAAGCATTTTGGGTAAACGCATACAATGCTTACACTATCAAATTAATTTTAAAACACTACCCTTTAAAAAGTATTTTAAATATTAAACAAAAAGGAAAAGATGCTTGGAATATTGCGTTTGCTAAAGTTGGCGGCAAAACCTACACGCTAAATTTTATTGAGCACAAAATTTTACGTAAAAATTATAACGATCCTAAAATTCACGTAGGTGTAAATTGTGCTTCTATTTCTTGTCCGAAATTAGGGAATTTTGCTTTTACAGAAGCTAACTATAAAAGTAAAACAGAAAAATTAATAAAAAACTTTATTAATGACACTAACAGAAATAAAATTTCAAAAAACAAGGTTCAGTTGTCAAAAATATTCGAATGGTTTAAAGATGATTTCACCAAAAAAGGAAGTCTTATTGATTTTTTAAATAAATATTCGACCATTAAAATTAATAAAAACGCAAAAATTAAGTTCTTAGAATACAACTGGAATTTAAACGAAAAATAGCTACTATTACTACTTTTAGTGAAAGCTAATTTTAAAAACTATTTGTATTTTTACTTTTCAAGCTAAAAACAACATGTCAAAAACATATTACGACCCTGCCGACCTACGTAAGTTCGGAAAAATAACAGAATGGAACGAAGAACTTGGAAACAAATTCTTTGATTATTACGGAAAAGTATTTGAAGAAGGCGCTTTAACTGCTCGCGAAAAAAGCTTAATTGCCTTAGCTGTTGCACATACAGAACAATGCCCATACTGCATAGATGCTTACACAAAAGATGGTTTACAACGCGGTGTTACCAAAGAAGAAATGATGGAAGCTATTCATGTAGGTGCCGCTATAAAAAGTGGTGCAACTTTGGTCCACGGAGTTCAAATGATGAACAAAGTAAATAAGTTAGAAATGTAAAAAAATTATGAATTTTAAATTACGAACTGCTAAATAAAAGTTCGTAATTCATAATTCTACATTCGTAATTAAATGAAAAAATCTTTAAAAGCAAGAAATAACGATTTAGCAAATACACAACGTCAGTTAAAAATTTTATCTAATGGAATTTTTGCTGATGGAGAATTGCCAACATTTGCTAAAAAATTAAAGGAAACAAATCAGTTTCCTTTGCGTCCAAAAAAGTTAGAAATTTTACAGATAAACTTAGGTTACATGTGTAACCAAGTTTGTGCACATTGCCATGTTGATGCAGGGCCTGATCGTAAAGAAATTATGACGATTGAAACCATGCAACAATGTTTGGAGGTAATTAAAAAAACCGAAGCACATACTTTAGATTTAACTGGCGGAGCACCAGAAATGAATCCGAATTTTAGATGGTTTGTTGAAGAAGCAGCAAAAGCCGGAATTAAAGATTTTATCGTTCGATCTAACCTAACCATAATTAGAGCCAACAAAAAATATTACGATTTACCTGAATTTTTTAAAAAACATAATGTGCATGTAGTATCGTCTATGCCACACTGGACACGTGGAAAAACAGACAAACAACGTGGTGATGGCGTTTTTGACAAATCAATAAAAGCATTACAAATGCTTAATGATATTGGTTATGGTATTGCTGGGTCTAATTTAAAACTCGATTTAGTATACAATCCGTCAGGAGCATTTTTACCTGGAGATCAAATGGCATTAGAAAGTGACTTTAAAAAGGCTTTGAAAGATGATTTTAATATCGATTTTCACAATCTTTTTGCGATTACAAACTTGCCAATTAGTCGATTTTTAGATTATTTAATCGCTTCTGAAAATTACGAAGATTATATGTATTCTTTAGTAGAAGCTTACAATCCTGCTGCGGTGAAAAACGTAATGTGCACTAATACTTTATCGGTAAGTTGGGATGGTAATTTGTATGATTGTGATTTTAATCAGATGTTAAATTTAAAGGTAAACTCAAAAGTTAAGCACATAGCTGATTATAATGAAGAGTTACTACAAGATAGAGACATCATTATTAATCAACATTGTTACGGTTGTACTGCTGGCGCAGGAAGTAGTTGCCAAGGCGTTGTGGCTTAAAATTCAATAAATTGATTCCACAATGCAACAATATAACTATTGAAATGAGGAATTGAATTATTTTAGTTTCTCATCATAATTTGCCTCAGTTTTATGATGCTGAAAATAAATTTAGCATAACGACCGTTGTTTTTTTAGTGATTTTTAAACAGCTATTAAAAAGACAAAACTATTTGTAATAATTATAATTACTTTGCAAATAAGCCTAGCCCCGATTGAAGCATTTGTTTGAGCTCCTCGCAGAGAGCGAGTGCAGAAAGCGGGAAAAAGCTTCTAATTATTTATAGTAAAATGAAACATCTAATTTTATTTTTTTTACTAATTAGCTTTAATTCTTTTTCTCAAAAGGATCTACATCAATTATTAAAAAAATATAACACCGAAAATGTTCCTTATATTTTTGTAGATAGTTTAAAAACGATTGCTTCGGATGTTGTTTTGTTAGATGCTCGTGAACCAAAAGAGTTTAATGTGAGTCATCTAAAAAACGCTATTTGTGTGGGGTATGATGATTTTAATATTACAAAAACTACAAAAAGGCTTTCTGCTGATAAAAACATTAAAATTGTAGTGTATTGCTCGTTAGGAATACGCTCTGAAAATGTTGCCGAACAGCTTAAAAAAGCTGGTTTTAAAAATGTTTACAATTTGTATGGCGGAATTTTTGAATGGAAAAACAAAAAGAATACGGTTGTAAACTCTAAAAATACACCAACAAACAAAGTGCATACTTTTAATAAGGAATGGAGCAAGTGGCTCTTAAAAGGAGAAAAGATTTATGAGTAAAAACTTACTGTTAATTTTTACTAGAAACCCAGAACTAGGAAAAGCAAAAACACGACTAGCAAAAACTGTTGGCGACGAAACTGCTCTAGAAATTTATAAATTTTTATTGAACAAAACGAATCAAGTTACAAAGGATTTATCTTGTAATAAAGCGGTTTACTACTCTGTAAAAGTGCGGAAAAATGATATTTGGGATGCAACAATTTATCAAAAACACCAACAAAATGGTAATGATTTAGGTGCTAGAATGCAGAATGCTTTTCAAGATTCTTTTGATGCTGGCTATGAAAAAGTGATGATTATTGGAAGTGATTTGTACGATTTAACTCCTAAAATTATTGAAGATGCTTTTTTAAAACTAAACTCAAACGATGTGGTAATTGGTCCTGCCGAAGATGGCGGATATTACTTACTTGGCATGAATCTTTTACAACCTCATATTTTTCAAAATAAAGATTGGGGAACCTCATCGGTTAGAAAAGAAACATTGGCCAATTTAAAAGATAAAAAAGTACATTTGTTAACAACGCTTAATGATGTAGATGTTTTTGAAGACATTGAAAATCATCCTGCATTTCAACAATTTTTATAATACAAGACCTCACCGGTTTTTAAAACCTGTGAAGTTTAAAGAAAATATCTAATGAGAAAAAAAGAACTACAAGAAACGATAGATTTTTTAAAATCAAACGGAATTACAAATCCGAAAATAGGTATTGTTTTAGGTACTGGTTTAGGAAAATTAGTAGATGAAATAACCATAGAAAAAGAAATTGCGTATGCTGATATTCCGCATTTTCCACAAGCAACTGTAGAGTTTCATTCAGGTAAATTAATTTATGGTGATTTAGCAGGCAAAAAAGTAGTGGTAATGTCTGGTCGTTTTCATTTATATGAAGGCTATAATCTTTGGGAAGTTACTTACGGAATTAGAACCATGCAGGGTTTAGGAATTACTACCTTATTAATATCTAATGCCGCTGGCGCCGTTAACCTTACTTACAAAAAAGGCGACTTAATGCTATTAGAAGATCATCTTAATTTACAAGGTGGATCGCCATTAGCATTTAAAGGAGCTAATGAATTCGGAAATATTTTTGCTGATATGTTAGAGCCTTATTCTAAAAAAATCAATAACTTATTGAAAGTAATTGCAAAAACCAACGACATACAACTACATGAGGGAATATATGCAAGTGTTGTTGGTCCGCAATTAGAAACCAGAGCTGAATATAGAATGTTACAAATTTTAGAAGCAGATGCTGTTGGTATGAGTACCGTACCCGAAGTTATTGTTGCTAAACAAATTGGTTTACCATGTGCTGCAGTTTCAGTATTAACTGATGAGTGTGATCCTAAAAACTTACAGCCCGTTAATATTGCCGAAATTATTGAAGTTGCTGGTAAAGCAGAACCAAAAATGATTACCTTATTTAAAGAATTAATTACTAAATTATAGAATCAAGAACTAAGACAACTACATAGAAAATCTTAGCTCTTGTTTCTTTTATCATAAAGAATATGAGTTACTTAGAAACCACAAAAAACGTATATAAAGAAGCTGCCTTAACACCAGATGTTGGTCTTTGCTGTACTACAAATCCTATTTGGGAATTACCAGGATTAAAGATTCCTAAAATTATGCAAGAAATGAACTACGGATGTGGCTCTACTGTGCATGCACGCGATTTAACCAACAACCCTAAAATGTTATATGTTGGTGTTGGTGGCGGAATGGAATTACTACAATTTGCCTATTTTAATAGAAATAAAGGCGGCGTAATTGGTTTAGATGTAGTTGATGAAATGCTAGAAGCATCACGCAAAAACTTTATTGAAGCTGAACAGCAAAACGATTGGTTTAAATCTAATTTTGTTGATTTACGTAAAGGTGATGCCATGAATTTACCTGTAGAAGATAATTCGATTGATGTAGCTGCACAAAATTGTTTGTTCAATATTTTTAAGGAAGATGATTTGCAAAAAGCCATCGCAGAAATGTATCGCGTTTTAAAACCTCACGGTAAATTAGTAATGAGCGACCCTACTTGCGAGCAAGAGATGAATGAAGAATTACGTAATGATGAACGTTTACGAGCTTTGTGTTTAAGTGGAAGTTTAACCATTGCTAATTATGTAAAAGCCTTAACCGATGCTGGTTTTGGAACCATTGAAATTAGAGCACGTAAACCTTATCGAATTTTAGATCCGAAGAATTACCCAACAAATGAATTAATTTATATAGAATCTATTGAAGTTGCCGCAATTAAAGACCCAATGCCAGCTGATGGCCCTTGCGTTTTTACAGGAAAAGCAGCCATCTACTACGGTGACGAAGATTATTTTGATGACGGATTAGGACATACCTTGTTGAAAAATCAACCTTTAGCAATATGCGATAAAACAGCCGCAGCTTTAAAAGATTTAGGAAGAGATGATATTTTCTTCTCAGAATCTACCTTTCACTATGATGGTGGTGGCTGTTGTTAAGTAGCTTTCAAAATAAAAATAAGCCCTTGCATTTTGTAAGGGTTTTTTATTAAATCGTTTTTGTTTGACTTTTTACTTCATTTCAAATAACTTTGCTCATTGTTATTTTTAGGAACTTAAATCTTTACAATAATGAATAGCGAAAAAATCTTAAACGAAGTTGAAAAAATTTACGCTCCATTATCCGCAGTCTGCAAACAAGATTTTATCCATAATTCAAAAATTAAAACGTTTAAAAGAGGTGAAATTATAGTTCGTGAAGGGCAATATGCTGAAAAAGCGTATTTAATTATAGAAGGGTGCGCCAGAGCCTACTATTTAAAAGATGGAAAAGATATTTCTGATTGGTTTGCTTTCGAAAACCAATTTATGGCATCAATTGTAAGTCTTTTTAGCGATAATCCAAGTCCGCATTATATTGAGTTTATTGAAGATGCAACGGTTATTGAATTTTCAAAGAACACGATGACGCTTCTTTCAAAAAAACATCATGATTTTGAACGTTTTATTAGTAAAGTTGTTACCGAAACTATGTTAGGTTTGTGTGAACGTTTATACACCATTCAATTTAATAAGGCCAACGAAAGATATAATCACTTAATAACTATTCATCCAACAATAACAAACAGAATTCCTTTAACACATATTGCTTCTTATTTAGGAATTACACTCGAAACTTTAAGCAGAATTAGAAACCCCAAAAACCGAACTTGATTAATATCAAATGACACCTCTTTTGTTTGTATGACCTTTGTAAAAAACAAACATAATGGAGACAAACAGTTTACAATTAAAATCAATTTGGGGCAACTGGTGGCTATCAATTAGAAAATGGTTTTACCCTACTTGGCTTATTTATGAAACTTTAATTCGTTTTTACGATTATACTTACGGCGTTTATAATTATTTTAACAAGCAACAAGAAAATATTTCGCCCTATATTGGAGATATTGGTGCCTCGTTTTTAAATATTACATGTAGTGGTATTACTTTTTTAGTATGTACTTTTTTCTTAACAGTTCCGACAAGTTTTATTTTATATAAATTCTTTACCGTATATAATTTATCAGGTACTAAGTTTGAAGTAAAACTTAAAAAACTTCTCTAAAACCCCCACTATTTTATACTTATAACTAAAATGAAAAAAATATTAATCATAAATGGGCATCCAGATAAAGAAAGTTTTAATTACGCACTTTCTAAATCTTATAAATTAGGTGTCGAAAAGTCTAATACTGAAGTAAAAATAATTAATATTAGAGAACTAAATTTTAATCCAAACCTTGAGTTTGGCTACCGAAAAAGAACCGAACTAGAACCCGATTTATTAGAAGCTCAAAATAAATTAAAATGGGCCGATCATTTGGTTTGGATATATCCAGTATGGTGGGGTTCATTACCCGCAATAATGAAAGGTTTTATAGATAGAGTTTTGTTACCTGATTTTGCATTTAAAAAAAGAGCCAACTCATTATGGTCAGATAAATGCTTGACAAATAAAACTGCCCGAATAATTTGTACTTTAGATCAACCTTCATGGTATTATCGTTGGTATTATAAAAGACCAAGTACTAATGCTATGAAAAAATTAACGCTTCATTTTATAGGAGTAAAAAAAGTAAAAGTAACAACGATTGGTCCTATTAGAATGTCTGAAGAAAAATTCAGGAAAAAGTATTTAAAAAAAGTCGAAAAACTCGGAAAAATGGATAGTTAATTTTTAATTACAACCACTCAAAGCAGCTTGTTATTTCTCAGCATATTATATTTTACTTGATTCTAAACTTATTTTCTAATAACTTCGCTGAAACTAGTTTTTACATAAAAAACATCCTATTTACATGAAATATATATCTTTTATCGTAGTACTGCTAGTATTAGTTTTAGGCTGTAGTAAAAAAAACAAAATTAGCTCTATAAACTCTGAGAACTGGTCAAAAAGAGCCATCAATATAAACAACAAAAAATTACTTAAATTCGGAAAATCTTATCTATCCATTTATTCCCAAATTTATAGCTTTACAGAACATAAAACTCATAATTTAACCTCAATGGTAAGTATGAGAAACACCAGTGATTTAGATACAATTTATCTTTTAAAAGCTCAGTATTATGATACTGATGGTAAAACAATTAGAAAATATTTTGATTATCCTATTTTTTTAGCACCTATGGAAACTACAGAAATAATTATAGATGAAATTGATGTTTCTGGAGGCACTGGTTCTAATTTTATTTTTGAATGGAAAACACCTCAAAATTGTCCAGAACCTTTATTTGAAGGTGTAATGACATCAACTATGGGGCAACAAGGTTTATCTTTCACAACAAGCGCTAAACGTATTAAGTAATTATGGCCGAAATTTTAACAACTATTTTCTTCATTTTAGCAGTAATTGACCCTATAGGTACAATACCCGTTTACTTAGAAGCAACTAAAGAATTTGATTTGATTCATAAAAAGAAAATTGCTATTAGGGCATCAATAATTGCTTTTATAATACTACTGTTTTTTATTGTTATCGGGCAATTAATTTTAGAAAGCATGTCAGTATCTCTTGATGCTTTTCAAATTTCTGGAGGAGTGATTCTTTTTTTATTTGCATTAACAATGATATTTGGCGACGGGAAACCTGAACAAGAAAAAAACAGAATAACTGATTATAAACATGTTACTATATTTCCAATAGCAATTCCTTCTATAGCATCTCCTGGAGCAATTATGGCTGTTGTTTTAATGACCAATAACCATGTTTATACAATTCAACAACAAACAATTACAACCATAATTGTACTGCTTGTAATTGGTATTACTTGTTTAATTCTTTTAACTGCAAATCATTTACAAAAAAGAATAGGTAATTACGGAATTACCGTTTTAAGTAAAATTATGGGGCTAATATTAGCCTCTTATGCAATACAAAGTATTTTAAGCGGAATTACTAGCTACTTTAAAAACATATACAATTAACTTTTTAAAAGCTGATTTACCTACTCTTTTTACCTGAAATTTAGTACTACTGCTCTGTATAAACTGCTTACAATTTTATCCCTTACACTACGTTTTACACTTTAATGAAAACACTCAAAGAAATGTACCATAAACTTACTGAAAAGAAAACTTTAATCCGTTTATTAAAATATATAACGGGTTTGGTTAGTATAATATTTCTATCAATATTACTACTTTTCTCTTTGGTATATTTTGAAGTGTTTGGCGCTTTACCTAACAACGAAAAACTATCATCAATAATAAATGAAGAAGCCTCTTTAATATATTCTTCGGATGATGTAATTATCGGTAAAATTTTTACAGAAAACCGTACCAACATCAACATATCACAAATACCAAATCATTTAAAAGAAGCTTTAATTGCTACGGAAGACAAACGTTTTTATACTCATAATGGTTACGATGGTCAGAGCTATGCAAGGGTGTTATTTAAAAGTATTTTAATGCAAGATGCTTCTGGTGGTGGCGGGAGCACCATTACGCAACAATTAATTAAAAACTTATACGGACGAAAGTATCACGGTTTTTTAAGCATGCCCATAAATAAGATTAAAGAACTTATTATTGCTAGCAGAATGGAAAACTTATATTCTAAAAACGAGATACTTCAATTATATTTTAATTCGGTTCCTTTTGGTGAAAATATCTTCGGAATAGAATCTGCCGCTAATCGATTTTTTAATAAAAACACGAATGAGTTAACTGCCGAAGAATCTGCTGTGTTGGTTGGTATGTTAAAAGCAAACACTTATTACAACCCAAGGTTGCATCCTAAAAATTCTTTAAGTAGAAGAAATACTGTCCTGCAACTTATGAAAAACGAACAGTATTTAAATACCAAAACTACTGATAGTTTACAAAAATTACCACTTACTCTAAGTTATAAAAACCTTGATTTAAAAACAACTGCGGGTTATTTTTCTTATCAAGTAAAGAAAAAAGCTGTTAAAATAATAGATAGCATTAATGAAACAAGAAATATAAAACACAATATAGAAGCCGACGGTTTAAAAATATATACCACGTTAAATTACAGTATTCAAAAAATTGCCGAAAAAGCAGCTAAGGAACAACTTATAGTTAAACAAAAGGAGTTAGATAAAGAATTACGATCAAATATTTTAAAAAACAGCTGGTTAAAAAAAAATCGTTTTTCTTCTGAAAAAGACAAACAAAACAAAACCTTTAAGTTGTTTGATTGGGATAGTACTAAAACGATAACAGGTACTAAAATTGATAGTTTATGGCATTATGCAAAAATGCTTAATGCATCTGTATTAGTTACAAACCCTAAAAGCGGAGCAGTGATCAGTTGGGTTGGTGGAAATAATTTTAAAATGCTTCCTTTTGATATGGTTTTATCGCATCGTCAAATAGCTTCTGCCTTTAAACCAATTTTATATGCCACTGCTTTAGAAAATGGTATTTCGCCTTGCGATTATTTTAACAACGAAGAAAAAACATATCCCAAATTTAATAATTGGAAGCCTCAAAATGCCGATTACAGCTCAACACCCAAGAGTAAAGTTGCGCTATGGAATGCCTTAATTCATTCTATGAATTTACCAACTATCGATCTTTATTTTAAACTCGAAAGAGAATTATTAATCAATTACTGTGAAAAACTACAGTTTCCTAAAATTACCAATAATGCCCCGTCTATTGCTTTAGGAACCTTAGATTTATCATTGTCTGAAATAGTAAAAACTTACAGTAGCTTTGCTAATAATGGTGCAATGAACGACTTGTACATGATTACTAAAATTACCGATAAAGAAGGTGCTATTATTTATGAAAGTAAAGAGCAAAAAGCCGCAGATGTCTTTAAAAAAGAAACTACTGAAACACTAACAGCTATTTTACAAAAAGCTGTTGACCAAGGTACGGGATCTAAGATTAGAAACACTTATAAAATTAAAAGTCAGCTTGCTGCAAAAACAGGTACCGCGCAAAATTATACCGATGCTTGGTTTCTTGCCTATACGCCCAATATTGTTTTTGGTACTTGGGTCGGGACCTCTAAAAACACCATACATTTTAAAAGCGGAAAAGGTTCTGGCTCGTCATTGGCCCTACCTATTATTGCCAATATTATTAAAGAAATAGAGAAAGACGCCGAGCTAAGTAAAAAATACTTGACCGATTTTAATATTCCAGATGATGTTTACGAATCAATAAAATGCCCTCCTTACAGACAAAAAGGAATTAAAGGTTTTTTTAATAGACTTTTTGGAAAGAAGAAAAAAAAGGAAGATTAGTCTTTATAGTTTTGAAATGTTTAATTTTACTTTAACTTGTTTTCTGGTAACTTAGCTAGCGCTGAATTTAATTTATTAAAAAGGAACCATATTCTTAAAATGTTGACTGAATTCTATTTTCTTCAAAAAATAAGCTAAAAACACCCGATAACACCATCAAGAAAAACAACTTCTTCAGAACTGTAACCTTTTCTTTTCGATAGAACTGTCACTTGTTCGTTTAATTAACTCCTCTTTACACTTTGGATTTTCAGCTTCGATATGAGAATACGTCTCTAAATTATCTCCTTAATTTAAATTTTAAATCGTATTTATTTTATTACGATTTTAGTTTTTTTTATATAAAAATTTTAAATTTGATTTTATTAATCTTAAAAATTATTGTTATGTTAAAAAAAATTTCAAAATTTGGTACAGTTTTAAATAAATCTGAACTTAAATCAATTAATGGGGGTAATACTTGTAGTTGGACAAATTCAAAAGGTACAATGTACAGTTTATCAGATTGTTCTCGATGGGATAGGTTTCAGTTGTGGATTCGTGGAGTAGACTATGAAGTAACAGCTTAATATTTTATTTCCCAAACACATTACCAACAAAAAGGTTAACATTATTTAAAACCCTTGATTTCAAGGGTTTTATTTTATTTGTAATTTAATTATGTATTGCTAATTCTTTACACCATGATTTACCACTTAGGTACATTTATAAATTGATATACAAGTTTTTTCCTTTATTATAAAATAATTTCAGCTCCATCACTACTAACTTTTACTTCATGTGCCTTGACAAGATGATTAACTAAACAGGCATCAGTAATTATGATAGTATCTCTTTTTTTTACTTAAGTTCATTTTTGTAACTTTTACTAAATTCATTTTACTAACAGGTTAATTATATTGGTATCAGTACTCCATACAACTTTGCATAAAATGTATTTAAACACCTTTTCGTTTTTTGAGATATTAGTGAAAGTTAAGCAAACAACGTAGCAAAAGCCTCTTCTATTTTCCCAACCAAAACGAGTTTTATACCATGGTTTTTAGAAGATATTTTATTGTATCTCGAGGCTACTAAAGTTTTATATCCTAATTTTTCAGCTTCTATAATACGTTGATCAATTTTAGAAACTGGTCGTATTTCTCCTGCCAAACCAACTTCGGCTGCAAAACAAACATTCGGATTAATTGCTAAATCTTGATTCGATGACAAAATCGCTGCAACAACCGCTAAATCTATCGCAGGATCATCTACATGAATTCCGCCTGTAACATTTAAAAACACATCTTTTGCACCTAATTTAAAACCTGCTCTTTTTTCTAACACAGCTAAAATCATGTGCAATCTTTTTAAATTATAACCTGTCGTAGATCGTTGTGGTGTTCCGTAAACTGCAGTAGAAACCAACGCCTGAATTTCGATCATTAAAGGACGAATACCTTCTAAAGTTGATGCAATTGCGGTTCCGCTTAAATCAGCATCTTTTTTTGAAATTAATATTTCAGACGGGTTAGATACCTCTCGTAATCCGCTAGATAACATTTCATAAATTCCGAGTTCAGCAGTGGAACCAAATCGGTTTTTCTGAGAACGTAATATTCTATAGGTATGATTTCTGTCGCCTTCAAATTGTAAAACAACATCTACCATGTGTTCTAAAATTTTAGGTCCAGCAATATGTCCTTCTTTATTAATATGACCAATTAATAATACCGGAGTAGAAGTTTCTTTGGCGAATTTTATAAGTTCTGCTGATGTTTCACGAATTTGAGAAATACTTCCTGGTGAAGCTTCAATAGAATTAGTATGTAAGGTTTGAATAGAATCAATCACCAAAACATCTGGCTTAACCTGTTCTATATTTTTAAAAATCTGTTGCGTATTGGTTTCTGTTAATATTAAACAATTAGAGTTTGTTGACTCTAAACGCTCGGCACGCATTTTTATTTGCGACTGGCTTTCTTCACCCGAAACATACAATACTTTTTGTGGAATTTTTAAAGCTATTTGTAGTAACAAAGTTGATTTACCAATTCCTGGTTCACCACCTAATAAAACAACAGCTCCTTTTACAATTCCACCACCTAAAACGGTATCTAATTCATTGTTTTTTGTTTCAACTCGTTCTTCAGCATTTAACTGAATATCTTGTACTTTTAATGGCTTTGAAACTCTTTTTTGAGTACTTTCAGGTGTTTTCCAACTTCTTTTTTCTTCTTTTTGAATTACTTCTTCAACAATAGTGTTCCATTGTTTACATGAGCCACATTGTCCAACCCATTGTGCGTGTTGTGCTCCACAGTTTTGACAGAAAAAAGTAGTTTTGGTTTTAGCCATTTAAGTTTAATTGTGCTATTAGTAAAGCACCAAAGTTACAAAGTAATCTTTAATACTATTGATTGTTTTTTAACGTCTGTTTTAATTTTATTAAAAAAAGTAAACATATCAATCTAAATTTATTTGAGTTTCACAGTCTAATTTATCAAGGTTATGATATGCTAAAATAAATTCAGCATGACAGTAATATGATTTTCATAATTACGAAAACACACTATTTTATCTTTAAATAAAATCTTTATTAAGTTTATCTTATGTTTTCGTTTTATTCTTCAATTAGAAATTTTAATTCGTGACAAGTTTTACTCGGAACAAATTCAATTAAATCATAATTAGCTAAACCTTTAATTTTAAAAGGGTCTTTTTCGATAATTTTTTCTAAATCAGATTTGTCTTTAACGTTTGATAATATTACTCCTCCGGTTCTAGGATTTTTTTTACCTGAAGCAAGGAAATTTCCTAGTTCATATTGATTATTTAAATATTCGATGTGTTGTTCTAAAAATAAATCAACCTTATCTAGTGCTGTTTTGTAAGTTATATTTATAATAAACATTGTTTTTGTACTGTTTTTATTCAGTCATTTTGTAATTAATTACAATTTCGTTTTCTATAATATTTTTGTGTTGTTTTACAGTTTTAAACCCTAATTTTTCAAAGAAAGGTTTTGCTGTTTTACTCACGTTTGCGCTTAACTTTTCAACTTTATACTCGATAGATTTAGCTTTAATATGCTCGTATAATAAACTAGCTATTCCTTTTCTTGTATAGTCTTTGTGAATATACATTAAATTCAAATGGTTTTTATTTTTTAGCGAACTAAAACCTACTATTATTTTTTCACTTTCAGCAACAATAAAAAATTCCTCTTTTAAAGATTTTTCCCATTTTTCTGTTTTTTAACAGCCTTGCTCCACACCTTTCTTTGGTTTAATGAATATTCATTTTGGCATGTTTTTATAATGGTTTCAGAAAACAATTTTTGAAGCTCAGGTAAATCTTCAATTTGAGCTTTTCTAATTGTAATATTCATTTTTTTAAGTTTTGTAAAAATTGAAACACAATAGTTACTGCTTTTACCCAAGATTTATAGTTTGGCTGCGTTAGCGATTGAACGGTTTGTTTGAGCTCTTTTTGTTTTCTTTTTAAAACAAAAAAGCGAGTAGTGAAAGCGCGCCCTGAAAGGGAACGCCCAATTACTTTTTATTTTTATTATAAATGGGTAAAAATAAGAATGCTAAGCCTCCGAAAATAATAATCATTAAGGTTTGGGCTGTCCACATAATCCAACCAAAAGCGGTTGCTGGCTCTTCGTTAATGCCAAATAATGCCAAGGCTCCTGCAACGGCTACAGGATACAAACCGATACCGCCGTTGGTTGCCGCGATGCTAAAACCACCTGCGATAAACCCTATTAACACACCGCCAAAGGGAACATTTAATCCATTAATTGCTGGTATTGTTGCCCAAAACATGGCTACATACATTGCCCAAATAAATATGGTGTGGAAAATAAATGCCCATTTATGTTTCATTTTTAAGATGCTTGTTACACCTTCTATTAAGCCTGAAACAAAGTTTTTAATTTTTAATCCGATTCCTGCTTGTGCTTTTTTAACATATTTGGTTAGTAAGTATCCTCCTACAATTAAAACAACTAAAATAGTTGCTGTTTTTATTGGGTTAAAATTTTTGGTTAGTAACTCATAAATAAAATCAAACTGTACAAATAGTGTAATTGCTATAATACTTAACATCATTACTAGGTCTGCAATTCTTTCGGCTACTATGGTTCCAAATCCTTTTTCGAACGGAATGTTTTCGTAGTTTGTCATTACCGCTGCGCGGGATACTTCTCCGGCTCTTGGTACTGCATAATTTACTAAATAAGCTACTAAAACTGCCATGGTACTGTTACCAAAATCTGGTTTATAGCCCATTGGTTCTAACAAAAATTTCCAACGGTATGCTCTTGAAAGGTGGCTTAAAATTCCAAAAAACAATCCTAATGCTATCCACCAGTAGTTTGCCTCTTTGAAATAACCCAACAAAGTTACTATTGATACTTTTGATAAGGAGTACCAAACTAAAAAACCTCCCAAAACGAGAGGTAATATTATTTTTAAAATCTTTTTAAAATTCAAAATTAGGTAAGTGTATTATCTGTTTCGTTAGGAAAAACTAACGATGGTTTAAACTTTTTAGCTTCTTCAAGTTCCATAAAAGCGTATACAATTAATATTAACACATCGCCTTTTGCTACTTTTCTGGCAGCGGCTCCGTTTAATGTAATTTCGCCACTTTTTCTTGGTCCTGGAATGGCATAGGTTTCTAAACGTTCACCATTATTGTTGTTTACAATTTGAACTCGCTCACCTTCTATAATACCTGCAGCATCCATTAAATCTTCATCAATGGTAATGCTTCCTATATAATTTAAATCGGCACCCGTAACTTTTACGCGGTGGATTTTAGATTTTACTACTTGAACTAACATACTGCAAAAATAGTTTTTTAATGATTAATGTATTGTGTTTGAACAATTTTATTTTAAGCTGATATTGTCTATTAATCGAATATCGCCTGCAAAAACAGCAATAAATGCTCTGTATTTTTGATTTTTCTCTTTTTTACTAACAGTTTCTAGGGTTATTTCATTAGCAATGGTAAAATACTCTAACTCTAATAAAGGGTGTTTTGCAAACTTCTTTTGTACCCATTTAGTAACTTCAGTCGCATTTTTTGTGCCAAATTTTTTCTTAGCTTTTTTTAATGTTTTATATATAAATGGTGCCGCCTCTCTGTATTCTTTTGTTAAACGAGTGTTACGAGAGCTCATTGCCAATCCATCTGCTTCTCTAAAAATATCACAACCTTTAATTTTAACTGGAATGTGATGCTTTTCAACCATTTTTTTTATGATTTGTAATTGTTGAAAATCTTTTTTTCCAAAATAAGCATTATCAGGAGTTACAATTTCAAATAATCTTTTTACAATGGTTCCTACTCCATCAAAATGACCATCTCTAAATTTTCCTTCCATCTGGTGCTCCAACCCATCAAAATTAAAACTTTTCGCATCGATTTTTTTACTATATATTTCTTCAACAGCAGGAAAAAACAATATATCACAATCAACAGATTCTAATAGGGCAACATCATTTTCATAAGTTTTAGGATATTTTTCTAAATCGTCTTTATTATCAAACTGTGTTGGGTTTACAAAAATACTGACTACAGTAATATCATTTTTTTTCTTAGCTTTTTTAACCAATGATAAATGTCCTTGATGTAAAGCTCCCATCGTTGGCACAAATCCTATTGATTTTTTTGCTATCTTTAGCTGAGATAAAAAATCTTTTAATTCTGATATCGTTTTATAAACTTTCATGTTATTATAGTTGAAATACATGCAAAATTAGCAATTTAACACCATTTTAGCATAAATTTTCGTATTTTTGCATCTTCAATAAAATAGACAGACTTAATGAAGGATAAGAGAATATTATATGTTTCATCGGAGGTAACACCATATTTACCAGAAACAGAATTATCGTCTACTGCATTTAATGTTGCTAAAAATGCACATTCTAAAGGAGTTCAAACCCGTATTTTTATGCCTCGTTTTGGGGTAATTAACGAACGAAGACATCAATTACATGAAGTTATTCGTTTATCTGGTATGAATCTAATAATCAACGACATGGACATGCCTTTGATTATCAAAGTGGCTTCAATTCCGAAGGAAAGAATGCAAGTGTATTTCATTGACAATGATGAATATTTTAAACGTAAAGCAGTATATTCTGACGAAGATGATCAAATGTTTAGTGATAATGACGAACGTATGATTTTCTTTGCAAAAGGAGTAGTAGAAACTGTAAAAAAATTAAACTGGGCGCCTGATATTATTCATGTTCATGGATGGATGGCTTCATTACTTCCCTTATATTTAAGAGAATTTTATAAAGAAGAACCGTTGTTTACCGAGAGTAAGATTGTAACTTCGCTTTACAATAGTAATTTTGATGGTGAATTAAATAATGAGTTAGCTAATAAAGTTCGTTTTGATAAAGTTGATGAATCTAAAGTAACAACTATTGCTACACCAAATCAAATAAACATATTAAAAAGCGCCATCGAAAATTCGGATGCTATTGTAAAAGGTAGTGAAGTTTTACCTGATGAGATTAATGCTTTTATTGATGAAAAAGGAGGTAAAGTTTTAGAATTTCAATCAGAAGAAGTTTTAGCAGAAGCCTATTTAGAATTTTATAAAGAAACAGTTTTAGAAATAAGCGAATAACAATACAAATGATTAGAAAAATTGGTGTTTTAGGTATTAGCTTGCTATGTTTAGCAACTACCATATCATGTGAAAAAGATTTTAACGACGTAGGAGGTAGTATCCTTAACAATACAAAATTTGAAACAGGAGAAATTTTATTAGACGTAGAAATTGAACAAATTGACATTTCTAATTCAAACACTAATCCTTTGTACAAGGCTGTTAGAGCCGATAACATAGGTATAGGTACTTTAGGTGAATATTGGTTAGGTGTTTATAAAAGTAATAATTACAAAACTATTGAAGCCTCTTTTGTTAGTCAATTATCGTTACCATTATCTTTAAAAACACAAGATGCAGAGCCAGCTACAGAAGATGGTGAAATAGACTCAATCTTTGTTTTAGATAAAGTAGTTCTTAAATTACCATATACTGCTACAAATATTGGAGAAGAAAGTGATGGAAAACCTAAATTTAGATTAGATTCAGTTTTAGGAAACACTTCCATAGCAACTCCCATTAAAGTATTTAAAAATGGAACTTACTTAAATAACCTGGATCCTAATAACCCAGCAAATTCAAATAGCTTTCAATCTGATTATGATTATATTGAAGGTGATTTATTAAATGAAGACCCAGGGTTTACATTTATACCTAGCCCTATAGATACGATGTTAGTATTAACAAGAAACATCAGTAACGGTAACACTTATCAAGATACTATTAAACTTGCAGATAAGGTTCCCTTTTTAACCATTCCATTAAACAAAACAGAAATGGAGGGGCTTTTCTGGGATAAATTTGAAGGTGGTGAATTTTCAAGTTTAGATGCTTTCAACGCTCATTTTAAAGGTCTTATTGTTAAATCAGAAGGAGCAGATGGAGCAATGGTTCCATTTAGTTTAACAAATGCCAGTCTAGATTTTCATTATACAATTACGACTTTTATTAAAAAAGAAGGAGAAAGTGTTTTAGCCTTAAAAGATACCTTACCAAAAACATACTCTTTTCCTTTTTCTGGCATAAGAAACAGTACCTACAAGATGTCTCAGCCAACTACACCAACACCTGCTAATAATTTTACAGTACAAGGAACAGCTGGATCGATGGCTAAAGTAACAATTTTAGACAATACTAAACTTCAAGAATTAAGAGACAATAATTGGTTAATCAATGATGCTTCATTAACGTTTTATATTAACCAAACAATTAATACAGATAAAAACATAATTCCACAAAAATTATTTATTTATCAAGATAAAAATAATAATGGAAACTTATCTCCTACTCAAATTTCTGATTCATATATTGAACCAGCCGCTTTTGGAGGTAACTTAGAGTTAACAGATGAAGAAAAGCCTGAAAAATATAACTTTAGAATTAGCAACTATATTTCAAACTTATTAAGAAATGAGGCTGACACTACTATAGAACCTTTAATTTTAAAAGTTTATAACCCTACTGATACACCTCAAAATTCAACCGCAGTTAGCACCTATAACTGGAACCCTAGAGGAGTTACCTTATTCAATGGGAACGAAACTGCCAATGGCTCAAAAAGAGCTGTGTTAAAAATATCATATTCTAAAGAAAAATAACATTTATTATGTGTGGAATAACTGGTTACATTGGGCACAGAGAAGCCTATCCCGTTGTAATTAACGGATTAAAGCGTTTAGAATACAGAGGGTACGATAGTGCAGGAATTATGATTTATGATGGGGAAAAAGCGCATTTATCAAAAACAAAAGGGAAAGTTTCTGATTTAGAAACTATTATCGACAACGATGAAAAAAGAAAAAAAGGAACTATAGGTATCGGTCATACTAGATGGGCAACTCATGGTATTCCTAATGACTTGAACTCACATCCACATTTTTCACAATCAGGTAACTTAGTTATTGTTCATAACGGTATCATTGAAAATTACGCTACCATTAAAAAAGAATTAACCGAAAGAGGTTATGTATTTAATAGTGATACTGATACTGAAGTTTTGGTAAATTTAATTGAAGAGGTTAAAAAAACTGAAGGATGTAAATTAGGTAAAGCTGTTCAATTAGCATTAACAAATGTTATTGGTGCTTATGCTATTGCCGTTTTTGACAAAACAAAACCAAACGAATTAATTGTTGCACGTTTAGGAAGCCCTATTGCCATAGGTGTAGGTAAAAATAATGAAGAATTTTTTGTAGCTTCAGATGCCTCTCCTTTTATTGAATACACAAAAGATGCTATTTATTTAGAGGATGGTGAATTAGCTATCATCAAAAAAAACAAAGGCATTAAAGTTCATAAAATTGATAATGATAAAGAAATTGATGCTAATATCCAAGAACTTCAACTGAGCCTAGAGCAAATTGAAAAAGGTGGTTATGATCATTTCATGTTAAAAGAAATTTACGAGCAACCAAAAGCTATTATAGACACTTACAGAGGACGAATGCTACCTGACCAAGGTATTATTAGAATGGCTGGTGTTGATGACAATATTTCTAAATTTACAAGTGCTAATAGAATAATAGTTGTTGCCTGTGGTACCTCATGGCACTCTGGCTTAATAGGGGAATATCTTTTTGAAGACATGGCACGTATTCCTGTAGAAGTAGAGTATGCTTCTGAGTTTAGATACAGAAATCCGATTATTAACGAAAACGATGTCGTAATTGCTATTTCTCAATCTGGTGAAACTGCTGACACCTTAGCTGCTATTAAATTAGCAAAATCAAAAGGAGCCTTTGTTTTTGGTATTTGTAACGTTGTAGGATCATCTATCGCTAGAGAAACGCACGCGGGTGCTTACACTCATGCGGGGCCTGAAATTGGGGTTGCATCTACAAAAGCATTCACAACGCAAATAACTGTACTCACATTAATTGCTTTAAAGCTGGCACAAGCTAAAGGAACATTAGCTACATCTGCAGTAAATAAGTACTTACAAACAATGCAACAAATTCCTGCTCAAGTAGAACAGTTACTTAAAACGGATGCACAAATTAAAGATATTGCAAATGTTTATAAAGACGCAAAAAATTGTTTGTATTTAGGTAGAGGATTTAACTTTCCTGTTGCTTTAGAAGGTGCTTTAAAACTAAAAGAAATTTCATACATACATGCTGAAGGATATCCTGCAGCCGAAATGAAACATGGCCCTATTGCTTTAATTGATGAAAATATGCCCATTTTTGTCATAGCAACTAGTAAAGGTCATTATGAAAAGGTAGTTAGTAATATTCAAGAAATAAAATCTAGGAGCGGTAAAATTATTGCTATCGTTACAGAAGGAGATACTACTGTAAAAGAAATTGCAGATCATGTAATCGAGATTCCTGATACTGAAGAAGCTTTTACACCGCTATTAACTACAATTCCTTTTCAATTGTTATCGTATCATATTGCGGTAATGTTAGATAAAAATGTAGATCAACCGAGAAATTTAGCAAAATCTGTTACTGTTGAATAAACAAACTAGTAATCTATAAAAAAAGCCAAGAAATATTTCTTGGCTTTTTTATTTTATTCTTTTTTAAAAGTAAGATATACAGGAAAATGATCTGAAAAACCTCCTTGATACCATGGACCAATATAAGTTCTGAAGGGACTGTTTTTAAATTTTCCTTTGTAAAAACGCATCCAATCTTTCTTAAAAATACCCGCTTTTATAAAACTGTGACAACTCTTTTTGACATCAAAAAAATCTTTTGAAAAAATTATTTGATCAAACAAATGCCATTCTTTATAGAAAGTTAAACTTCCTTCTCCTTTTTTGAATAACGCTTTCATTGGGTTATATAAATCATCACTTACTAGGTAATCAGTAATACTTTCACTCGTGGGATCGTCATTAAAATCGCCCATAATTATAAATTTAGCATTACTATCTTTCTTTTTTATAGCATCTAAAACTTCATGTACATGTATGGCTGCTTTAATACGTTTTTCTTTAGTTTCTACATCTCCATCTCTTCTTGAAGGCCAATGATTAACCAAAACATATATTAATTCTCCATTAAAATTACCTTTTACTACCAATAAATCACGTGTATAATCAATAGCACCTTCTTTATCTGTTAAATGTAACGAATATGTATCAGAAGTTATTACATTAAAAAAGGCTTCATTATAAAGTAGTGCTACATCAATTCCTCTTTCATCTGGCGAATCGTAATGCACATATTTATAATCATATTTTGATAAGTTCTTATGCTTTGTTAAATCCTTAACTACTTTAGCGTTTTCAACCTCAGCTAATCCAATTAAAACAGGAGGAAAAGCAGATTGATTTATTCCTATCTGACTGATAACTGATGTTACTTTTTTAATTTTATGTTTATATTTCTTACAATCCCATTTACGTTTACTTAACGGAGTAAAATCATCATCAGCAGTTTTGGAATTATTTTTCGTATCAAACAGATTTTCAACATTGTAAAAAGCAATACTAATTGTATTTTTTCTTTTATTCATCAATTATTGCAATAAAATTAATCACTCGAAAATACGAAATATCAAAAGCTATAACATAAAACTAACCATAAAAATTAATGATTAGTTAAAAAAAACAATTTCAAAAAAATAAAAGATTAAAAAAATAACAAAATAATTAAAAATTATTCAAAATAAAATATGATTTATTTCTTTTTGATTAATGTTAACTCTTTGTAAACCAACAAAAATAACTATTATTTTTTACCAAAAGAAAAGATTATCATAACACTAAAATACGAACATAAACAACTGTCATACAGTATATTTACAATGTAAAAAAATAAATCTAAAATCTTTATATAAACTCTAAATTTAAAAAAATGAAAAAGTTATTCGTATTAGTATTTGTTGCCTTTGTAAGCACTTCTGTATTTTCAACAAATGAAAATCCTGTAAAACAAGAAATAAGAACTAAAATAGTACAACTTTTAGGGAATCCTGATTTTTTGGTTGATGAAAAAGTTAAAACTACTGTAGATTTTTTGATAAACAAAAATGGTGAAATTGTTATTTTAAACGTTGATTGTAATACTCCAAAGATTCGTTACTACATAAAAAACAAATTAAATTACAAAACAATAAATAAAAATTTCAATGGTAAAAATACATTTTACAAAATGCCATTAGTAATAAAAAACGGATCTAAATAAAATTAGTTTTATAAATGAAAAAAACTCATAGGTTAGTAGCCTATGAGTTTTTTTATTTAACCTATTTAAGTTTTATACAACTCCTTGATCTAACATTGCGTCAGCAACTTTTACAAAACCAGCAACATTTGCTCCTTTTACATAATCAACAAAACCATTTTCATCAGTTCCGTATTCAACACAAGATGCATGAATATCGTTCATAATTTGGTTTAATTTTGCATCAACTTCTTCTCTAGTCCAGTTATAACGTAATGAGTTTTGGCTCATTTCTAAACCAGAAGTAGCTACTCCACCAGCATTTGATGCTTTTCCTGGAGCAAATAAAATTTTCGCTTCTAAAAATGCTTCAACAGCCTCTGGTGTAGATGGCATGTTTGCACCCTCAGCAACACAAATACATCCGTTAGCTAATAATGTTTTAGCTTCCTCTCCATTTAACTCATTTTGAGTTGCACATGGTAAAGCTACATCACATTTTGTTCCCCAAGGACGCTCGCCTTTAAAGAATTGTGCATTTGGATATTTCTCTACATATTCATGGATTCGTCCTCTACGAACATTTTTAATCTCCATAACGTATGCTAATTTCTCAGCATCAATTCCGTCTGCATCATAAATATATCCTGATGAATCAGACATGGTAACAACTTTACCGCCTAATTCGGTTACTTTTTCAGTTGCATATTGCGCTACGTTTCCAGATCCTGAAACCACAACAATTTTCCCTTCCAAAGAGTCTCCTTTAGTTTTTAACATGTTTTGTGCAAAATACACATCACCATAACCTGTTGCTTCTGGTCGTATTAAAGAACCACCCCAAGAGGCACCTTTTCCTGTTAAAACACCAACAAACTCGTTACGTAATTTTTTATACTGACCGAACATAAATCCGATTTCTCTTCCTCCAACACCAATATCACCTGCAGGAACATCAGTATTTGCACCAATATGGCGGAATAACTCAGACATAAAAGCTTGACAGAAAGCCATCACTTCACGATCAGATTTTCCTTTTGGATTAAAATCAGAACCTCCTTTTCCTCCACCCATTGGTAAAGTTGTTAAAGAGTTTTTAAACACTTGTTCGAATCCTAAAAATTTTAAAATTGATAAGTTTACAGAAGGATGAAAACGTAAACCACCTTTATAAGGTCCAATAGCCGAGTTAAACTCAACTCTATAACCTCTATTTACTTGTGTTTCGCCGTTATCATCAACCCAAGGAACTCTAAACATTAAAGTTCTTTCTGGTTCAACCATTCTTTCAAGTAATTTTTTACCTTGATATTTTGGGTTATTTTCAATAAATGGAATTACAGTTTCTGCCACTTCGTGTACAGCTTGTAAAAATTCTGGTTCATTAGAATTACGTTCTTTCACGTAATCCATAAATGCATTTATTTTAGATTCCATAATTTTAATTATGTTGTATTATGATTTAAACAATTTTGTACCGCAAATATAATTAATTTACAATTTGTTAAATTTAAAAAAAACAATTATTTCACTATTTTTTTAAATTTCTAAAACGTTTTCGCTTATTTAAGCCTTATAGTCGATAACTCTTTATAAAACCAACATATTTTTCATTTAAAAATCATAAATTTGCATCCTAATTATTCCGAAAAATAAGATGTTAGATAAAGTAAAAGAATTGATTGGTGATGTAAAAGCTTTTCAAGCAACTTCAAAAGAAGAAGTGGAAGCTTTCAGAATAAAATACTTAGGTAGTAAAGGATTATTAAAAGATTTATTTGCCGAGTTTAAAAATGTAGACGCAGCAATGCGTAAAGATTTTGGACAAGCTTTAAACAACTTAAAAAAATCTGCCGAAACAAAAGTAATCGAATTAAATGATATTTTAGAAAGTGCTGTTGAAGAAAACGGTATTTATGGCGATTTAACACGTCCTTCTGAACCAATTAATTTAGGTTCTCGTCATCCAATATCTTTAGTTAAAAACCAAATCATTGAGGTTTTTAACCGAATCGGATTTACTGTTTCTGAAGGGCCAGAAATTGAAGATGATTGGCATAACTTTACAGCATTAAACTTACCAGAATATCACCCAGCACGTGATATGCAGGATACTTTTTTTATTGATAAGAATCCTGATACTTTATTAAGAACACATACCTCATCGGTACAAGTTCGTTATATGGAAAATAACGAACCTCCAATTCGTACAATTTCGCCAGGACGTGTTTTTAGAAATGAAGATATTTCTGCACGTGCACACTGTATTTTTCATCAAGTAGAAGGTTTATATATTGATACCGATGTATCATTTGCAGATTTAAAACAAACGCTTTTATATTTTACTAAAGAGATGTTTGGTAAATCTAAGATTCGTTTACGTCCTTCTTATTTTCCATTTACAGAGCCAAGTGCCGAAGTTGATATTTACTGGGGATTAGAAACCGAAACAGATTACAGAATTACCAAAGGAACAGGTTGGTTAGAAATTATGGGCTGTGGTATGGTAGATCCTAATGTATTAAAAAACGCTAATATTGATCCAACAAAATATTCTGGATATGCCTTTGGAATGGGAATAGAGCGTATTGCAATGTTATTATATCAAATTCCTGATATTAGAATGTTTTACGAAAACGACAAACGTTTTTTAGAGCAATTTAAATCGGTAATTTAATAAAATTATATAAAGACGAAAGCTCAAAACTTTCGTCTTTCCTTTTAAACTAATTAGAATGAGAAAAGACATTCACGTACCTAAAGTTGAAAATGTAGAAATTGCCATCACTTTAGAAAAAAATCAAAACGACAACACCGATGAATGGTGTGTATACATCATCAATAAAAAAGAAGTTGATTTAGAAATGGTAGTTATTGTTTCTCAAGGATTTTCAGACACTAAAACAACCTCATTGTTTCGCAGAAAAATAGATATACTTCCAGCAAATTCAGCTTCTAAATTCGAAATAATGCAACCCGAATTATTTGCTTTAGACAATCGTTTTCAAGTTACTTTTTTTGAGAACAATCAATTACACGACAAAACTTTTATCTTTCAAGAAGGCACAATACAAGAAGACTTTTTTAGAGATATTGATGTTTTAAATAAAAAAGGAGTTGTTTGTAAATAAATTTTAAAACATAAAAATGGCATTAAAAAGCTATTTTTAAAAATCATACAAAAAGAACGATAGTTGTTAATTAACCGCTATCGTTCTTTTTTTGAGGAAGCTTTAACTATTTTCGCTAAAATAAAAATATTTTATGTTTACAGATATTCAAAGTTTAGTTGCTGATTTTTCTTCATGGATTTGGGGAATACCCTTATTAATATTACTAATCGGTGGCGGATTATGTTTATTTGTTTATTCAGGTTTGGTTCCTTTTAGATATATGGGACACGCCATTGCCATTTTAAGAGGTAAATACGACAAACACGATTCTCCTGGCGATTTATCACATTACGAAGCTTTATCATCTGCCATAGCTGCAACAGTAGGAATGGGAAACATTAGTGGTGTTGCCATTGCCATTGCTACTGGTGGTCCTGGAGCTATTTTTTGGATGTGGGTAAGCGCCTTTGTAGGGATGGCAACCAAATTTTTTACCTGTAGTTTAGCCATCATGTATCGCGGTAAAGATGAAGATGGAAATGCAAAAGGAGGACCAATGTATGTAATTACCGAGGGGTTAGGTAAAAAATGGAAACCTTTAGCCATATTTTTTGCAACAGCTGGTTTAGCAGGAACTTTGCCCGCCTTTCAAGCAAATCAATTAACCCAAACAATTATTGATGTTTTTAAAGTAAATCAATCCAATGAATTTACCGCTAAATTACTAATCGGATTAACAATTGCCATAATAGTGTCAATGGTAATTTTTGGCGGAATTCAACGAATAGGAAAAGTAGCCGGTAAGTTAGTTCCCATAATGGTTGTTGTTTATTTACTTACTGTAATCGCTATTTTACTTTTAAAATTTGATAAAGTTCCTGGCATATTTTCACTAATATTTACCGATGCTTTTTCAGGAAAATCAGTTTTAGGTGGCGCCTTAGGAGCTCTAATAATTACCGGAGTAAAACGTGCTGCTTTTTCTAACGAAGCAGGTTTAGGAACCGCACCGATGATGCACGGAACCGCAAAAACCAAAGAACCAATTAGAGAAGGTTTAGTAGCCATGCTAGGCCCTGCAATTGACACCTTATTAGTTTGTACACTAACCGCCTTAGCAATTTTAGCCTCTGGCGTTTGGCAAAATTTTGACGGTAATGGTATTTCAATGACCTTAGCAGCCTTTGATGCTGTTTTACCTTACCATACCGGAAGTATAATTTTAACTATTTGCGTGTTAATATTCGCTTTTTCAACACTATTTACCTATTCTTTTTACGGTTATAGCTGTTTAAGTTTTTTAACCAGCGCCAAAACAGGAAAATATTACAACCACTTTTACATTTTAGTAATTGTAATTGCTTCTATTATTAAGTTAGATTTTGTTATCAATTTAATGGATAGTGCCTATGCTTTAATGGCAATACCAACCGTACTTTCTACCCTAATTCTAGCGCCAAAAGTTAAAAAAGCAGCTAGTTTATATTTCCAAAAATTAAAATCAGGCGCTTTTAACTAAGTATACTTTTTTCAACATAAAACAAAACACCTATTGTAATTTATGATAGGTGTTTTTTATCTTTTTGAAGCTATTTCCCGCTTTCCGCACTCGCTTTTTTCACTGCCGTTTTCGATACAAATTTTTCATACTTCAAAATTCACTCAAACTGACAGTAAAAAAGAGCTCAAACAAATGCTTCAATCGGGGCTAGGTGTGTTTATAAAATTGACTATTCTTATAAAAACTACTTAACATTTACAAAGAATAACCTATCACTTCTCTATTAAATTTTCATTTTTAATAAAACGATACAAACCTTCAATCAAGTTTTTTAAATGATAATTATCTTCAATTAAATCTTCATAAGTGTAATTACCATCAATAAAAAAATTGGCTAGTTTGTTTTTGTACGTAGTTTCTAAAGTATTACCTTTTTTAAAACTCCTCATTTGATTTTTAGAATCATTATCTTTTTGGTATTTAGGTATTTCTATCTTTAAGAATTCATCTTCATAGAACTCACCTAAACCTTTATCTTTATAATCATTCATTGTAAAAGAAATTGTTTTTAATTTTTCAACAACATTTTCACCTACAATCTCTTTCATAAAATCTTTAATAACTTTTACAGGCAGCAAGTTTTCTATTTCTTTAACTACCGTATTTTGATACATAAAAGAATTATTTTCTTTAGCTAAAGATTCTAAGTTTTGTTTTCTTAAATATTTAGCATCGGTATTTGCAATAACAAAAAAACAGCCAAAGCAATACCTGTAATTGTATAATCTAAACGTTTTGTAGTATTCATTTATAAAATTAATCCACAAATAAAAATACTACAATTACAGTAAACAATGGTATTATTTTTCTGCTAACGCTTGTTTATCAAAAGAAAGCCCTTCAAAGCCAGTATTCATAAAACTTCTAATGTTCTGATGACCTGTTCCGTTTAAGTTTTCTAGAACATCATTAAAATAATACTGCGCAAAACAAGCCAATGTTTCTTCTTTAGTTAATTGTTGTTTTACTGCAAAAGAAAACACTTTACACGAACCCAAATTTTCAGCATCACTATTTTGCAAATCGCCATTCTTAAAAGCTGTTGGTGTAAAAACATAATTTTCTTCAATAACACTAATGGTTTCAGAAAAAACAACTTCTTTTGGATTGTTTCTTAATTTATTTATAAAATCTTGTAAAGACATAATTATATATATTTATTAGTTTTCTAAAAAAGCTTGTAAAGTTACATTTTTCATAAAAACCATTAAAAAAAATATTTCTCAATAAAAGAAGATTAAAAAAGTATAGTTTTATTAAAAAAATGTAAATTTTTATTTACATTTGTGAAAAAATATTATGAACACACAAATTTTACCTAATTGGTGCAAAAAAACAGGAATAGTATTATATGTTATAGGAGCATTACCATCAGCTTATAGAGGATTCATGGATGGAATTCATGGTAATTCTTTTATAAGAACTGAAGATTTATGGCATTACGATATTATACTCTACTTAGGCTTATTAATTTACTTTTTATCAAAAGAGAAAATTGAAGATGATTACATTAATAAAATTCGACTAGAATCCTATCAATTAACACTCTTAATCAGTATAATTATATCGTTTATTACGTTTATAATTTTTAAAGATATAAAAGTATATAATTCATTATTTTTAGAAAGTTTTTTACTTATTTTCTTAATAATATTTTGGTTTAAAAAAAGGCAGTACTAATATGAAAAACCTAATTAAATTAGAAAGAGCAAGGCATAATTTAACACAGGGTGCATTGGCTGAGAAATTAGGTGTTTCAAGACAAACTATTCATGCTATTGAAGCTCAAAAATTCAATCCGTCAGTAACATTAGCTATCAAAATGGCACGTTTATTTAATGTTAGCGTGGAATATTTATTTGAAATAGAAGAAGAATCATAACTATGATACATACGCCACTAAAAATCGTTATTTAATTTATAGAGTAATTGCTAATTATCTTAAGTTAAAAAAACTTATACAAAATACACTTATAATTCCTTAATTTCGCACTTATAAATTTCAAGAAATGTACAGAACGCATACTTGTGGTGAATTAAGAGCATCACACACAAATACCGAGGTTACCTTATCTGGATGGGTACAAAAATCACGTGATAAAGGTTTTATGATTTGGGTAGATTTACGTGATCGCTACGGAATTACACAGTTAATTTTCGACGAAGCACGTACCTCTAAAGATTTAATGGAGGAAGCGAAAACTTTAGGACGTGAATTTGTTGTTCAAGTTACAGGTACCGTTATTGAACGCGAATCTAAAAACAAAAATATTCCTACTGGTGAAGTAGAATTATTAGTTACCAAGTTAGAAGTTTTAAACGAAGCAAAAACGCCTCCTTTTACTATTGAAGATAAAACAGATGGCGGTGAAGATATTCGTATGAAATATCGTTATTTAGATATTCGTCGTAACCCAGTAAAAGATAGTTTGATTTTTAGATCGAAAGTATCAATGGAGGTTCGTAAATATTTATCTGACCAAGAATTTATAGAAGTAGAAACACCATATTTAATCAAGTCAACTCCTGAAGGCGCAAGAGACTTTTTAGTGCCTTCGCGTATGAATGCAGGTCAGTTTTACGCATTACCACAATCGCCACAAACATTCAAACAACTATTAATGGTTGGTGGAATGGATAAATACTTTCAGATTGTAAAGTGTTTTAGAGATGAAGATTTACGTGCCGATCGTCAGCCAGAATTCACACAAATTGACTGTGAAATGGCATTTGTTGAGCAAGAAGATATTTTAAATATTTTTGAAGGATTAACACGTCATTTACTAAAAGAAATCAATGGTGTTGAAGTAGATAAGTTTCCTAGAATGTTGTTTGATGACGCCATGCGTTTATATGGAAATGACAAACCAGATATCCGTTTCGGAATGGAGTTTGGCGAGTTAAACGACGTTGCACAACAAAAAGAATTTAAGGTATTTAACGATGCAGAATTAGTAGTAGGAATCGCGGTTCCTGGTGCTGCATCATATACAAGAAAAGAAATAGATAAGTTAATTGATTGGGTACGCCGTCCGCAAGTTGGAGCTTTAGGAATGGTATATGTAAAATGTAATGAAGATGGTACTTTTAAATCATCAGTAGATAAATTTTATGACCAAGAAGATTTAGCAAAATGGGCTGAAAAAACTGGCGCTAAAGCTGGTGATTTAATCTGTATTTTATCAGGAAATACTACTAAAGTACGTGCGCAACTATCTGCTTTACGTATGGAAATGGCAGAGCGTTTAGGTTTACGTGACCCTAAAGTATTTGCTCCGTTATGGGTAATCGACTTTCCTTTATTAGAATTAGATGAAGAAACAGGTCATTACCACGCAATGCACCATCCGTTTACATCACCAAAACCAGGGCAATTAGAAATGCTAGACACCAATCCAGGAGCTGTAAAAGCAAACGCTTACGATTTAGTATTAAATGGTAACGAAATTGGTGGAGGTTCTATTCGTATTCACGATAAAGAAACACAAGCCATTATGTTTAAACATTTAGGCTTTACTGAAGCTGAAGCGAAAGAGCAATTCGGATTCTTAATGGACGCTTTTGAATACGGAGCACCACCACATGGAGGTTTAGCGTTTGGTTTAGATAGATTGGTTGCTATTTTAGGTGGGCAAGAAACCATTCGTGATTTTATTGCGTTCCCTAAAAACAATTCAGGCCGTGATGTAATGATTGATGCTCCGGCTGCGTTAAATGATGCGCAATTATCAGAATTAAGTATAAAATTAGATATAAAAGAGTAGCTTACTTTTTTATAAGATATATAAATCCCGTTCTAAATTTAGAACGGGATTTTTTTTACTTAAAACATACACAACTATCGGTATCATTTTAAAAGTTTACATTTGATATAAAAATTCAAAAAGAAATTTTATGGAAGGTTTTTTATTTATAACACTCATTTTGTGTTTCTATTTTCTTAACAGAAATATAAACAACAAGTTTAAAGAGCAGAACTTAACTATTGAAGATTTAAAAAAAAGACTTCGTTTTTTACAAAATGAAGTACTCTCAAAAAGACCAGCTTCCGAAACAAAAGAAACTGTTGTTGTAGCCAAAGAACCTGTAAAACAAGAACCGACTAAGGAAGTAAAACATACTTCTATTGTTCCCGAAAAAAACATCCAAAAAACAATACAACCAGCTGTTGATATTCCACAAAAACCAGCGCTAACGAAAACTCAAAAACAAGTTGTAAAACAAAAAGTTAAAACGGCTCCAAAAAAATCTTGGATCAAAAAGTTTAAAGAGAAAAACCCTGATTTAGAAAAATTTGTGGGCGAAAACTTAATTAATAAACTTGGAATTTTAATTTTAGTATTAGGTATTAGTTTCTTTGTTAAATATGCGATTGATAAAGATTGGATAAACGAACCTGCAAGAGTGGGTATTGGTATTTTATGTGGTTCACTTGTGATGGTCATTGCTCATAAATTAAAGAAAAACTACGCTTCTTTTAGCTCCGTTTTAGTAGCAGGAGCCATTAGTATATTCTATTTTACAATATATATTGCATTTCACGAATACCAATTATTTAGTCAAACAGTTGCCTTTGTAATTATGTCGTTAATTACTGCTTTTAGCACTTTGGTATCTGTTTCATATAACCGTCAAGAATTAGCTGTTTTATCATTAATTGGTGGTTTTGCCGCTCCTTTTATGCTAAGTACTGGTGAAGGGAATTACATTGTTTTATTTACTTACATTGCTATTTTAAATATTGGTATTTTAGGAATTTCGTATTTTAAAAAGTGGAAAGTATCCACCATTTTAGCCTTTATTTTTACAACACTTTTATTTACAAGTTGGTGTGCCATAAAAATAAGTGAACCAACATTTTCACATACAGGAGCCTTAGTATTTGCAACGCTATTTTATTTTATTTTTAGCATTATCATCGTTTTAAACAATCTTAAAAACAAAGGTGTTTTTTCGGTAATAGAATACCTTATTTTAATTGCAAACACCTTTATTTTTTTCGGAATCGGAATCATTATTCTTGAAGATTTAAATTCAAACCTTACCGGATTATTTACTTTATTATTAGCGATTTATAACTTAGGATATGCTACAATTTTATATAAAAAATTCGGTTTAGATAAAAATGCCATCTACCTTTTGATTGGTTTGGCTCTTACTTTTGTTACCCTTACCATTCCTATCCAATTTGAAGGAAATTATATTACTTTATTTTGGGCTGCAGAAGTTGTATTATTATTTTGGCTATCACAAAAATCAAAGATAAATTCTTTTAAAGTTGGTGCCATCATTGTACAAGTATTAACGCTTATTAGTTTACTAATAGATTGGTTTAGATATGGATCATCTGAAGAATTGTCAATAATATTTAACCCTTTATTTATTGCAAGTGTTGTTGTAAGTATTTCATTATACCTAACTTATTGGTTATTGAAAAAAGAAAACAACAGTGCTACGAAAAAAACAACAGCTATCCTTAATTTTTATAAAAATACTGTTATTATAATTGCGGCTATTATCACGTATTTTACAGGTTTTTTAGAAATTAATTATCAAGCAAATCAGTTTTTAGAAAACAATGTTTCTGCCTTGTCGTTTCCGTTAACCTATCATTTTGTTTTTATTTCAATTCTATTGTGCTTAACCGATTTCTTTAATAAAAAGAAATTTATAAAACTATTACTATTTATAAGCAGCTTTTCTATTTTGTTATACATATTATCTTTTTATAAATTTCCAACAAATGAAATGATTAAAAATGCTGTTGCTGGCACCAACACAAAACATGCATTTTATTTACATTATATTATTGTAGCCTGTTTAGTGTATTTTGGGTATCAATTATTTAAAAAAACAAAATCAGTATTTAATATAAGCCCAACAAAAAGCAAGTGGCTACCGTGGTTATTTGTTTTTGCAATTGTGTACACATTAAGTAATGAAATAATGATACATGGTTTATATATTTCAAACACTGTTGATGTAACAGAATTGGCTGAAAAATTTCCAGAAGCTGAAAACAATTTTTACACAAAGAAAAATTTTATAAAAAACGAAATAAAAGAAACCAAAGCACAAATTATTAAAATAGGTTACCCGATACTTTGGGGAGTATTTTCTTTTATTTTTTTAATTATTGGAATAAAAAGACAGTGGAAGGTATTACGAGTAATAGCACTTTCGTTACTTGGTTTAACCATTGTAAAATTGTTTGTTTACGATATTAAAAATGTTTCAGAAACAGGAAAAATTGTTGCCTTTATATTACTTGGGGTCTTAATTTTAATTATTTCCTTTGTGTATCAAAAAATTAAAAAATTAGTAGTTGATGAAGTATCCGAAAAAGAAAATAATGATGAATAAATATAACTTTTTAATAGCCTTCTTTATAGTTTTAACTAGTTTTAGTCAAAACTATAAAGGTACACTTAGCGTAATTGAAGAAGATGGATTGCATAAAATAATAGTTCCGCAAGAAGTACGTTCATCATGTAACGAAAACTTTAACTTTTTAAGAATTAAGGATGTTCAAAAAAATGAAGTTCCTTATGTTTTAATTTATAATAACGACAAGAAGTTTTCTACTTTTAAACCAATTAAAATTGCTTCTAAAAAAGTATTAAAAGACTCTATCACTTCTATTCTTCTCGAAAATAAAACGAGAAAAATACAAGATTATATTACACTACAAATAGCAAATACAAAAATCACAAAAAGGTATACTGTTTATGGTAGTGATGACGGAAAGGAATGGTTTGGCTTGGTTTCTAACAAAAGTTTGTCATATATAAATAAGCCTCAAAAAACGGCAACAGGAAAGGTGTTTTTAGAAAAAACAATTCATTTTCCTCTAAACACTTACACTTTTTTACGTATTGATTTTAATGATAAAGAATCATTACCTATCAACATTTTAAATGCTGGTATTTATGAGAGTAAATTTTATACTCAAAACCTCAGTAAAATATCAAACTACAAACAAGAAATCGTTAGCATAAAAGAAAAGAAAGTTACACAACTTAAATTTACAGCTACAAATAAGCATCGTATTAATAGTATTTCTTTTAAAATTACAGATGCTTTTTTTCTACGTAATGCAAAGTTAATTGTAAAGAAAACTCGAAAAGTAAAGAAGCTTGTAAAAACTTACAATCATGTTATTTCTCAATTTCAGTTAAACTCAAAAAGCAACAACACCTTTGTTTTTGATAATTTAAATGAAAAAGAATTCATCATAGAAATTGATAATCAAGATAATCCTTCTTTAACAATAGAAAATATACAACTATTACAAAAGCCAATATATCTTATTACCAGCTTAAAGCAAAAACAAGATTATGAAGTACTAATTAACAATACACTTTCTAAACCTTCTTACGATTTAGGTAATTTTATATCAAATAAAACAGTTGCTGTTGAAGAAGCTACTATTTTAAACTTTACTAAGATTGAAAAGAAAAAAGAGAAGGAAGAAGAAAAACCTTTTTGGGAAACTACATTATTTATGTGGATTTGTATTGTTCTTGGTAGTTTTATAGTTATTTATTTTGCTATAAGTTTAGTTAAAGATATTAGTAATCAGGAAAAATAATTAACCAATTACTAAACATTAAACACCTTTTCTCTATTTAGAGATAGGTGTTTTTCTTATATTTAAAAAATGCCTAAACCTAAAAACATATTTAAAAAAATACTAATTTGGAGATATAAACATATTTCTGAACGTCAATTTGTATACGTTTTAAGTGTTTTAATTGGTTTTTTAGCAGGTATTGGAACACTCTTTTTAAAAAACATGACTTCCTTTTTTCAAACTATTTTAGAAGGAAAATTTATTAAAGACATTCATTATTATCTCTATTTTATCTTCCCAATTATTGGATTAATTTTAGTCTATTATATTAAAAAGAAATTTCTAAAAAAAGAAATTGGTCATGGTATTTCTACCACACTCCATGCTATTTCTAAACGAAGTGGAATTATAGAAAAATATAAAATTTATGCTTCAATAATTACCGCACCAATTACAGTTGGTTTTGGAGGTTCTGTTGGTTTACTTGGCCCTGCAATAAGTACAGGAGCTGCTTTAGGCTCAAGAGTATCGCAACTATTTCACATGAACCGAAAAACAAGAATGCTTTTAATTGGTTGTGCAACTGCTGGAGCTATGTCATCAATGTTTAAAGCACCTGTTGCTGCTATAATTTTTGCCATAGAAATATTTAGTCTAGATTTAGCCTTTGCTTCATTAGTTCCTTTATTACTAGCTTCTGTTGCAGCTGTAATTACTTCTTATTTCTTTTTTGAAAAAGATGCGCTACTAGGTTTTGAATTAGTAGATGCTTTTAAAATAAAGGATATTTTTTATTATGTTTTATTAGGTTTTTTTACGGGTTTAGTATCTGTCTATTTTTCAAAAATATATTTTCGAATTACTAATTTTTTTAAACGTATTAAAAAATCGGTTCATAAATTAATTTTTGGAGGAGTTGCAATTGGATTAATGTTATTTTTAATTCCACCCTTATATGGTGAGGGTTACGGATTAATTAATAATTTATTAGAAGGAAACACCTTAGCTGCTTTAAAAGACATTCCTTACAATGTAGATTTCGAAAATGTTTGGATTGTTATTATGTTTCTATTGTTAATCACAGTATTTAAAGCCATTGCCATGACAACTACCTTTGCTGCTGGTGGTGTTGGAGGAATTTTTATTCCCACCTTAGTTATGGGAAGCGCTTTAGGTAACGTATCAGCAAAAATAATTAATCAACTAGGCGGTAACGTATCAGAATCTAACTTTACTTTAATAGGAATGACGGGATTAATGGCAGGAGTATTACATGCTCCTTTAACTGCTATTTTCTTAATTGCTGAAATTACTGGCGGTTATGATTTATTTGTTCCGTTAATGTTAGTAGCTGCAATTTCGTTTGCTGTTACAAAATACTTTATATCAAACTCAATTTACACGGTAGAATTAGCAAAAAGAGGTGAGCTCATTACGCATGATAAAGATAAAAACGTGTTAATGATGATGACCATTAACAAACTAATAGAAACAAACTTTAAAGCGGTACACCCCGAAATGTTTTTAGGTGATATGCTAAAAAAAGCTGTTTCTAATTCTAATAGAAATATTTTTCCGGTAATTGAAAAAAACAAACAGTTTTTAGGAATTGTTTTATTAGATGATATTAGACCTATTATGTTTGATAATGACATGTACGATAAAGTAACTGTTGAAACCTTTATGAGGAGTGCACCATCGATTATACAACACGATGATTCTGTTGAAAAAGTAATGCAAAAATTTAAGGAAAGTGCCGCTTGGAATTTACCTGTTATAAAAAATGGTAAATACTTAGGCTTTATTTCTAAATCAAAACTACTATCAGCTTACCGAACAAAATTAATTGAAGTTACTTCTTAGCTAAAAACTGCACCATTTTATCAGGAAAATCTGTAAAACCTCCATCAATATTTGCTTCAAAAAATAACACTTGCATCATTTCATTAAATGAAGAAAATTCATCTAATTGATCTGCTCTAAAAGTATACGCATGTACTTTTAATCCTAATTCATGGGCATCACTAACTAACGTTGTAAATGTAAACTTACCATTTATTTTTTCACTTAAAATTTGCTTGTACCAAGGTCCAATTCCATCTGCATAAGTTGCAAAATGTTTTAGTTCTTTTGTTTCTTCAGGAAACTCCATCAATTGCACTAAAAACAAATCTGATTGCAATTCAACTCTAACTCTTTCTAACTCTTTAGCATCAAAACATTGAAAAATACAGTTGTCGCTTTTTGTTTTATAACCATAATTTGAAAGAATATCTAAGGTGATTTTAGCAATATCTTTTCCGTTTTTATGATGAAACTCTGGATTTTTAATTTCTGGATAAATTCCTATATTTTTTTTGGTACTATAATTTAATCCTTGTATCAATTCAATTTCTTGTTGAAAAGAATGTAATTTAAAATTCCCTTTTCCTTTCGGAAATCTTTTTGGATAAAACTGTTCTCCTGTTTTAGTATCAAATCGTTCAGTTACCTGTAACTTTTGTAACTCTTCAAATGTAAAATCAATTACATAATAACGATTATCGACTCTTTTCCTATCTGAAAATACCTCAGCAACATTGGTAACATCGTCTAAATAAATATCATGAATAACAATAGGCACATTATCTTTACTTAACACCAAATCTTGCTCAATAAAATCAGGATTCATAGCATAAGCCATCGCTTTAGCCTCCATAGAATGTTCTGGTAAATAGCCTGATGCTCCACGGTGTGCAATAACAATTTTGTTTGATTTCATCTTTTTATCTTCACTAATTTGACCATAACTTTTTAACGAAAGTAGTATTGCTATTAACAATAGTTTAAAAGTGCTATTTTTTAAGTTATTCATTTGATAAAAGTAAAAAAGTTTCTTAAAAAAAGCTTTATTTAATAAGCAAAAAACCTTCTATTTGACAAAATAGAAGGTATTTGTTTGTATGCTTTTTTATTTTTAACTCAACATCATTTTTGCTTTTTTTACAGCGGCTGCCAAAACATCTATTTCTTCTTTGGTATTATAAAAAGCAAAAGATGCTCTTACAGTACCCGGAATACAGTAAAAATTCATAATAGGTTGTGCACAATGATGACCAGTACGAACTGCTACTCCTAGTTTATCTAAGATAGAACCAATATCGTATGGATGAATTCCGTCTATATTAAAAGAAATTACAGATGCTTTATTGGTTGTTCCGTAAATTCTTAATCCCTCTATTTTTTCTAACTCCTGTGTTCCGTATGCTAATAATTCGTTTTCTTGTTTTGCTATACTTTCAAAACCGATAGTATTCATATAATCTATTGCTGCTCCAAAAGCAATTCCGCCACAAATATTTGGGGTTCCTGCTTCAAATTTATGAGGCAACCCTGCATAGGTTGTTTTTTCAAAAGTTACGGTTTCAATCATTTCACCTCCACCTTGATACGGTGGTAATAATTTTAACAACTCTTCTTTTCCATATAACAAACCAACACCTGTAGGCCCACACATTTTGTGCGCTGAAGCTACATAAAAATCAGCGTCTAATTCTTGAACATCAGGTTTTAAATGAGGTACAGCTTGTGCTCCATCAATTAAAACATAGGCTCCAAATTTATGTGCTGCATGAATAATTTCTTTTATCGGGTTTATGGTTCCTAAAGCATTTGATACGTGGTTACAAAAAACTAGTTTTGTTTTTGCATTTAATAATTCATGATACACATCCATTCGTAAGCCTCCATCTTCATCCATCGGAATTACTTTTAAAATAGCTTCTGTTTTTTCGCAAAGCATTTGCCAAGGAACAATATTTGAATGATGCTCTAAAGAAGAAACAATAACCTCATCACCTGCTTTTAAAATCGCTGCAAATCCTGACGCAACAATATTAATACTGTGTGTGGTTCCTGCTGTTAAAATAATCTCATACGAATGTTGGGCATTAAAGTGTTTTTGAACTTTAAGCCTTGCTTCTTCATACTTATCAGTTGCTTCTTGACTTAATGTGTGTACACCTCTATGAATATTAGCGTTATAATTAGCATAATAATCAACAATTGTGTCAATCACCACTTGCGGTGTTTGCGAAGTTGCTCCATTATCAAAATACACTAAATTTTTTCCGTGTACTTTTCTATTAAGAATAGGAAAATCAGCTCTAATTTTTTCTATATCAAACATAAAAACCAAATTTTAAACAAAGGTAATGCTTGCTTTTTAAATACAAACAGCAATCAATTAAATTCTTACATTTGCTTAAAACTGTTCTTATGAAAATTTTTAAAAGAATTCTCCTATTCATTATTATATTATTTGCTGTTGTTTTTTACTTTAACTACTCGAAATTAAATATTCTCGCTGGTTATTCTGCCAAAAACACAGCTTCATCAGTTTTTCTTGCAGATAGAACTTTAACTTTTACCGATAAAAAAGACAATAATTTTTCGCCTATAAACTTAACTTCTGACAAAATTAATGAGGAAGAAAAATCGGCAACAGGTTCAGTATTCGGTTTATTAAAAAGAAAAGCTGTTTACAGAGAAGGTTTAGGAGCTGTTTTAGTTAATGATGATTTTGATTTTCATAAAAAACCTTTGGTTCCTAAACGTACAAAACCAGATAATACTACCCCTTTCCCATACGGGAATGCAGAACAAAAAGATACTATTTTTGCAAATATTGATTACAAAAAACTAAACGAAACTATTGATACTATTTTTAACGATGTAAATAAAACACGTTCAGTGGTTGTAGTTTATAAAGATAAAATTATTGCTGAAAAATATGCCGACGGATTTGATAAAAGCTCCAAACAATTAGGTTGGTCTATGACTAAAAGTATTACCAGTACTATTGTTGGTATTTTACAATGCAAAGGTAAAATGCACGTAACAACTGATAATTTATTTGATGAATGGAAAGATGATGAGCGAAAAAACATTACGCTTCATAATTTATTACAAATGAATTCGGGCTTAGAATGGTTAGAAGATTACAACACCATTTCAGATGTTACCAAAATGCTTTTTCTTGAAAGAAACATGACACAGACTCAAGTTAACAAACCTTTAATAGGAAAACCAAACGAAACTTGGAACTACTCTTCTGGAACCACCAATTTAATTTCGGGCCTTATACGTAAACAATTTAATACACATCAAGAATATTTAGATTTTTGGTACAGTGCCTTAATCGATAAAATAGGAATGAACTCTATGCTTATTGAAACTGATATGGATGGAAATTATGTAGGTTCATCATACGGCTGGGCTACCGCAAGAGATTGGGCTAAATTAGGATTACTGTACTTGCATAATGGTGAGTGGAACGGTGAGCATCTTTTTGATAAAGATTGGGTAAAATATGCCACAACACCAACTCCAGGTTCTGATGGTTGGTACGGCGCTCAAATATGGTTAAATGCAGGAAATAGATATCCTGATGTACCTAAAAACATGTATTCATTTAATGGCTATAAAGGGCAAAATGTATTTATATTGCCAAATGAAAATTTAGTGGTAGTTCGTACCGGGCTTACCAAAAACGCAGATATGAACACGCTTTTAAAAGGTATTATTTCTTCAATTAAAAACTAAACAATGAACCCATACTATTACGTACTTTCTGTAAACGGATTTCTTTTTTTATTTAGTCTTATCTTTTATTTTTTCCCTCCAAAAAAAATAAATTTCATTTATGGTTACCGAACAAACAAAACAATAAAGAATGAAACTATTTGGAAATTTGCGAACAACTTTTTCACCAAACAGTTTTTAAAATATTCATCTATTTCGTTTGTTGCAACTTTATTTCTAGCATATATTTCTAAAAACTTAAGTTGGCAACCAATGGCAATTATGCTATTATCTTTAGCTGTTTCTGTTATTAAAACAGAGCAAGAAATCAGTAAAAACTTTGATGAGGAAGGGGAAAGAAAGTAAATTACTACGTGTTTTTTACTTCTTAAAACCAACACCTTAGCACCTAAATCAACTTAATAGAAAATATTATTTTAGATTAAAACATGATTTAAGTTAGCTTTTCGAAATTTATATCTAATTATTTTTACCTCTTAATTTAGATATACAATGAAAAAAGGACATTCATTTCACATTCCGGTAATGGGAATTGGGTTTACTATTGATACACCAATAAAAGTTGCACAGTACGGAATTGACTCCGTTATTTTTATAAGTGATGATATATTACTTGAAAAAATGCGCAAAATGTATTCGAGTAAATTCAAGTTACCCTACACAGAGATAGGTGCTAAAGAAGAGGATTCTAGAGCTAAAAGAATTACTTCTTACTTAAACCTAATAAAAGATGTTGCAGAGAAAAAACTAGAAAACATCAAAAATGCTTCGATAGAAAAAAGTAATGAGCTTAAAAAATACTTTAGCATGTTACCAGATTCTTCAACTTTAAAGCAAGACTTTATAAAGTTGACTGATAAAATAACCGATGTTTCTGAAATTAAAAAGTGGTTAAGTGATAATTTATCATTGGGCGATATTAATGTTAATATCATGACTAAGTTAGATAAGGTTAACTACAATCCTACTAACAAAAAAGAAATCTTACCAATTGAATTTAACGATGCGCATGCTGCTTTAAGAGGCTTTGCAAACAGTAACTTAAATTCATCAATGGTATTTTCTGCAGGTATGAATCCTCGTTTATTTACGTACTTAGAAAAATTTGATGATTTCTTCCCAGATTTAAATGGAGTAATTAAGAAAAAAGTAGTGATTAAAGTTAGTGATTATCGCTCTGCTTTAATTCAAGGTAAATTTTTAGCTAAAAAAGGTATTTGGGTTTCTGAATACAGAATTGAATCTGGCTTAAACTGTGGTGGACATGCTTTTGCTACTGAAGGTTTTTTAATGGGGCCTATTTTAGAGGAGTTTAAGAAAAATAGAAACGAATTAATAAATTCGGTATATAATCTTTTAGTAAATGCTTTAGAAGCAAAAGGTAAAACCATTCCTACAAAAACATTAGCCATAAAAGTTACCGCACAAGGAGGTGTTGGAACTGCTGAAGAACAAGAGTTTTTAATCAACAATTATGGTTTAGATTCTGTTGGTTGGGGAAGCCCATTCTTATTAGTTCCTGAAGCAACAACTGTTGACAACAACACGTTAAAACAATTACAAAAGGCAAAAGAAAAAGATTTATTTTTAAGTAATATTTCTCCGTTAGGTGTACCTTTTAACAACTTAAAAGGTAACACAAAAGATATCCAAAAGAAGGCCTTTATAGCCAAGGGAAGACCTGGAAGTTCTTGTCCTAAAAAATTTCTAGCCCTAGATGGTGAATTTTCTGAGAAAACAATATGTACAGCTTCTAGACAATATCAACATTTAAAAATTAAACAATTAGAAGATAAAAAAGCTTCGCTTTCAGACATTGAATACAAAAAAGAATATGCTAATATTGTTGATAAATCTTGTATTTGTGTTGGCTTAGGTACTACTGCTTTAGTGGTAAATGATATGGATACAAAAGTTGAAGGCGATGGAGTTTCTATTTGCCCAGGACCAAATATGGCTTACTACTCAAAAGAAACTTCTTTGTCTGAAATGGTAGGACACATCTATGGAAAAAATAATGTAATCGAAAGAGTAGATAGACCAAATGTATTTGTTAAAGAGTTAGGTTTATACTTAGATTATCTAAAAACCAAAATAGATGAAACAACATCTGAAATGAATAAAAAACAAGAAAAATACTTAGTTAGTTTTTCAAAAAATTTAGAAGAAGGAATTGATTACTACAAAGCAATGTTTTCAACTATAAAATCATCATTTAAAGACACCAAACATCTAATTTTAAAAGAGCTTAACGAATCTCTTGATAAATTAAAATTGATGAATGAAGATATTGACTTATTAATTTTAAATAAAGTAAAAACATAAGGTTATATACCATGAAAAAAGACCATTAGATTAATTTCTAATGGTCTTTTTTTTATTTCATTGCGACGACGAAAATTACTTTAAATATTCTTTTTTCAACATTGTAATGTCATCAATAATCTTTTGCATGTTCTCCTTTTTTGTTCCGTCATAAGAACCTCTAATTTGTCCTTTTTTATCAATTAAGACAAAATTTTCAGTATGCACCCAATCATTGTCTCCTCCATCACCTTCATCTAGAACAGCAAAATAATGTTTACGAGCTAAATTATAAATATGCTTTTTATCTCCTGTAGTAACATTCCATTTACCATCAATAACACCTTTAGCATCAGCATATTTTCTTAATTGAGGCACACTATCCATCACAGGCGTTACTGAATGCGATAAAAACATAATATCATCATCATCTTTATAATGCTCTTGTAATTCGTTCATGTTATACGCCATTACAATACAAATTGTTTGACAACGCGTAAAAAAGAAATCAGCTATATAAATTTTATCTTTATAATCGGCATTTGTAATCGTTCTTCCGTTTTGATTGATCAATTTAAAAGCCCCAATCTTATGATTTCTCGATTTATTTCTTACCGAAATATCTACCAATCTAGGGTTGATATCTGTAGGATTATAAATAGGTAATTTTTCTTCTACTTTTACTAAATGATAAAAAACAGGAATACCTATTGCACAAAAAACTACAATAAAAAGTAAGGTGCTTTTCGATTTTTTAAAGAATTTTAAATCCATTTTTATCTTTTTCATGCAAAAATAAGGCTAAAAACAAGGTTTACGTCTACCAACATTAAAAATGTTTGTTAAAACCAATGCGCATCTACCTCACAAACTTTTACAGCTCTACTGAAAAACGTACATTTGTTCGATTTTTAAATTTAGATATACACCTTTATGGAAATTTTAATAAAAGCATCACAATTTATTTTAAGCTTATCGCTTTTAATTGTTTTACACGAATTAGGTCATTTTATTCCTGCAAAATTATTTAAAACCAAGGTAGAGAAGTTCTACTTATTTTTTGATTATAAATTTTCTTTATTTAAGAAAAAAATAGGCGATACTGTTTATGGTATTGGATGGATTCCGTTAGGTGGATATGTAAAAATATCAGGAATGATTGATGAAAGTATGGATACCGAACAAATGGCATTACCACCACAACCATGGGAATTTCGTTCTAAACCAGCGTGGCAGCGTTTAATAATTATGCTAGGTGGTGTTATTGTAAATTTTGTTTTAGGTATTGTTATATACATTTGTTTAATGTATACCTACGGTGAAAAATTTTTACCGAATGAAAACTTAAAAGATGGGGTTTGGGTACAAGATCAATTAGGTAAAGATTTAGGTTTACAAACAGGGGATAAAATTCTTACAATAGACGGTCAAAAGATTCAGAAATTTAGAGAACTACCTTTAGAGTTTATCAACGGTAATAATTATACTATTGAAAGAAATGGAACTGTTGTTGAAAAAGTAATTCCTACCGATTTTATTTCAAAATTAGTAGATCGTGGTAAAAACGCTGGTGCTTTTATTACTGCTAGGTATCCTTTTATAATTGCTGGCTTACAAAAAGATTCATTAAATGCTGGAGCAAATATTGTTGCTAAAGATATTATTACTGCTATAAACGGGCAACAAATTTCATATTACGATCAGGCGAAACCTATTTTGCACAACCTAAAAGGACAAGATATTACGGTTTCTTTAAAAAGAGGTGCTGATGTTTTAAATGTTCCTGTTAAAGTTTCAGAACATGGTAATTTAGGGGTTGTTTGGGGCGCTGTTTCTTTAACCGATTTAGAAAAGTTAGGTTATTATAATTTGGCAGAAAAATCGTATTCTTTTGGAGAAGCAATTCCTGCTGGTACTACAAAAGCATGGACTACGTTAACAAACTACATTAAGCAAATGAAAAAGATTTTTAATCCAAGTACAGGTGCTTACAAAGGTTTAGGAGGATTTATTTCTATAGGGAGTATTTTCCCTTCAGAATTTAGCTGGCAAACTTTTTGGAACATTACTGCTTTCTTATCAATCATGTTAGGTTTTATGAATTTATTACCAATACCTGCTTTAGATGGTGGACACGTAGTATTTACCTTATGGGAAATGATTACTGGTAAAAAACCAGGAGACAAATTTTTAGAATATGCACAACTAACAGGGTTTATCATACTAATAGTTTTACTATTATTTGCCAACGGAAATGATATTTTTAGGTTATTTAAGTAGCCATTTACACTATATAAAACAAAAAAGCATCGTAGTAACCTACGATGCTTTTTTGTTTATTAACGTTATTATTTTACTCTTTATTTATAATTCTAAATTAATTTTCAAGATGATAATGTTTTTAATAAAAAATAGCTGATAATCTAAATTTAAAATAATGCAAATCTTATACAACAACAAGTTGTTAAATTTACTTGTAATCAAAATTTAATAGCTTATTTGTTATTTATTCATATTTTCAGTAGCACGTCTTTCTAATTCGGCCTGAAACTCTTCCATTACTGGTTTTACCGTACTCTCAGGTATTTCTGCTACCTTAATATACATTAATCCATCTATTGCGTTGTTAAACTTCGGGTCAACATTAAAAGCAACCAAGCGTGCATTTTGCTTAACATATTTTTTAATTAAAACAGGCATACGCAATGCTCCTGGTTCAATTTCGTCAATAATTTTATCAAACTTTTGCATATCTGCCTCGGTAGCATCAAATACAAAATCTTTGTCGGCATCTTTAAGGCTTACTTTAAATTCTTTCTTCGGATGAATATACTGCGCTACATACGGATCATAATAATGAGATTTCATAAACTCAATCATCAACGATTTTGAAAATTCTGAAAATTGGTTACTAATACTTACTCCACCCATTAAATATTTGTATTCTGGATAGCGTAATGTAGTATGTACAATTCCTTTCCAAAGTAAAAATAAAGGCATTGGTTTTTGCTGATAACTTTTAGCTATAAATGCTCTCCCCAATTCAATGGTATTTTGCATCATTGTATAAAGCTCTGGCTCTATTCGAAACAGGGTATGGATATAAAATCCATTAATTCCATGTTTTTTATAGATGTCTTTTCCTAGCCCCATTCTATAAGCACCAACCAATTCATTTTTAACATTATCCCACAAAAATAAATGGTGATAATACTTGTCAAATTTATCTAAATCAATCGCTTTATTCGTTCCTTCACCAACCTCTCTAAAAGTAATTTCTCTTAAACGGCCAATTTCATGTAAAATATTAGGTATTTCTTTTGCATTTGCAAAAAACACTTCATAGTTTTTACTTTCTAACAACCTACTTCCTTTATTTCTTAAGTCATTAACTTCTTTAATAAATAAATCAGGACTTTTTTGAAGGGTAATTTTTTTTGCTTTTTTAGAAATTTTTAAATTTTGAGTTGATAAAATCTTTTGAGGTGTTTTCTCAAAAGGGTTTGCCAACATATATGTTTTCTTTCTTATAAACTCATAAAAAGAAGGAACATCTTTATATTGTTCTTGATCTTTTATCGAAATAGGTTTTCCTATTCTTACTTTTATAACACGATTTTTTTGAGAGATGACTTCTGATGGAAGTTTGGCAGTACGTAGAGTGCCACTAATTTTAGACAGTAAATAAAACAACTGACTATTTTTAGCATGAAAATAAATAGGTATTACAGGTACTTTTGCTTTTTTAATTAAACGTACAGCTCCTTCTTCCCATGGTTTATCAACCATTAACTTACCATCTCGATAGGTAGATACTTCTCCTGCAGGAAAAATCCCTAATGGTTTTCCTTCTCGTAAATGCATTAACGCACTTTTAATACCAGCAACACTCGATTTAGCATCCTTTCTTGTTTCAAAAGGATTTACAGGCATTACATAAGGTTTTAAAGGCTCAACTCTATGTAGTAAAAAATTAGCTATTATTTTATAATCTGCTCTTTTTTCAATTAATAATTTTAATAATAAAACACCATCTATACCTCCTAACGGATGATTAGAAATAGTAATAAAAGGACCATCTTTTGGTATTCTTTTTAAATCTTCTTCTGGTATTTCAAACTCAATTTTACAATCATCTAAAACGCCGTTTAAAAAATCTAAATCAGACTTGTTTTTATTATTATTATAAATTTTGTTAATCGCAGAAATGCGTAAGATTTTCATCAACATCCAACCAGTAAAAGTTCCGAAAGCACCGAACTTTTCTACTCCAATAACTTTAGCAATTTCTTTTGATGTAACTATTCCCATTTATTTAAATTTGGCACAAATGCAAATATAACAGAAAATTACCAATTGTACATATTTATTGTATAACCAACTGAGCTGTTTCAGTGTTTATTTGACGAATAATTGACTTTCCTTTTTTTCGAATTTCTTCGATTGCTTTCGTATCAAAATGACGAATGGTATAAAGCGTTACAGCTTTGTATGACTTAATTGTAAACTTTGTTTTTAAGGCGTCATAAAAAGCATCAAAATTATTGTATTTATCATCAATACATACCGAAAAACTAATGGCAGAGTTTTGAATTAAATTAACTTTCAACTTATGCTCATCTAATTTTTTAAAAACATCGCTAATATTACTCTCTACCATAAAAGAAAAATCTTTTGCCGAAATTGAAACCAATATTTGATTTTTCTTCACGATAAAACACGGCACCTCTGGTGTTATTTTTTTTCCTCTTCCTACGCAGGTTCCTTTGTTTGATAAATCTTCAAAAGAACGAACAAATAAAGGAATGTTTTTTTGCTCTAAAGGCTGTATTGTTTTAGGATGTATTACTGATGCTCCGTAAAAAGCCATCTCTATAGCTTCTGTATATGATATTTCGTTTAACAATTCGGTTTCAGAAAACACACGTGGATCTGCATTTAAAACACCATCAACATCTTTCCAAATAGTAACACTATCTGCATTTAAACAATAGGCAAAAACTCCTGCTGTATAATCAGACCCTTCCCTTCCTAAAGTTGTACTTTCTATACCAGCGCCTCCTAAAAAACCTTGTGTAATATTTAATTGAGTAGTAACAATGCTCTCTTTAATTATTTGCTCGGTTAACTCCCAATTAATCTTCGCGTCTCTATAACTAACATCTGTTTTAATATAATCTCTTACATCTAACCATTGGTTTGCTACTCCTATTTTTGCTAAATATGCACTAACAATTGTAGTTGATAAAAGTTCTCCGAAACCAACCATTTGATCATATACATAATTGTATTCTTCTGATTTGTTTCGAGCCATAAAACCACTCAACTTACCTAACAAATTAGTTACTTTTTGATATATCTCGTGAGTATCATCAAATAAATCTTGAAGCATTTTGTTGTGAAAATTTTCAACAAGACTTATTGCTTCTTTTAAAGTATCTTTTTTATAAAAATAAGCGTCTACAATGTTTTCAAAAGCATTGGTCATTTTTCCCATTGCCGAAATTACTACCAATGTATTATCCGTCCCTTCATGTTGTAACACTTTTGCTACGTTTTTTACACTTGCTGCATCTTTTACCGATGCGCCTCCAAACTTAAATATTCTCATTACAAAATTGTGTTAAGCTTTCTTCATTCATATGACAAACTCTCCATTCATCATAAACTGTAGCTCCAGTTTTTTTATAAAAATCTACTGCATTGATATTCCAATCTAACACTTCCCAAGCAACTCTTTTAAAATTGTTTTCGTGTGCATATTTCATTACCGAAGCATATAATTTTTTTCCAGCACCAATACCTCTTTTTGCTTCAGTAACCATTAAATCCTCTAAATGAATTGCCTTACCTTTCCAGGTAGAATAACGCTCATAAAAAAGGGTCATTCCTATAATTGTTCCGTCAATTTCCTCAGCTACAAAAGTTTTAAACTTAGGTGCATCAGAAAACCCATCATTTATTAAATCATCAACTGTTATTTTTACAGCATTTGGTTCTTTCTCAAAAACAGCCAATTCAATTATTAAATTTAATATTGATTGGGCGTCTTTTTTATCTCCAGGTCTAATTATAAAACTCATTTATATAAAATTTTGTGTAAAGATAATTTTTAATAAATTTCTATAAAGTAAATTAAAATTTAAAACACATCGCATTTTTTTGTTCAAAATTTTAAACTACGAAATCGTTGTAGAAACGTAAAAAAGTTGGCATCTTTGTACAAACAACACAAAAACGAATATGAACAACAAGCACATGACTCTTGGAGAGTTTATTATTGGTAATCAAAAAGATTTTAAATACTCGTCGGGTGAATTATCTCGTTTAATAAATTCTATTCGTTTAGCGGCTAAAGTTGTAAATCATGAAATAAGAAAAGCTGGTTTAGTTGATATTACAGGTGCTTCAGGTGATGTTAATGTACAAGGAGAAACACAACAAAAACTAGATGTTTTAGCAAACGATTTATTTAAGCAAACCTTAATAAATAGAGAAATTGTTTGTGGTATTGCTAGTGAAGAAGAGGATGATTTTGTGGTTGTTGAAGGAAAAAATAAGGCCAACGATAATAAATATATTTTACTAATGGATCCTTTAGATGGTTCATCAAACATTGATGTAAACATTTCAGTAGGAACTATTTTTTCTATTTATCGTAGAATTTCTCCTGACGGAACTCCAGTTACTAAAGAAGATTTTTTACAAAAAGGAAGCGAACAGGTTGCTGCAGGCTATGTAGCCTATGGTACCTCAACCATGTTAGTATTTACAACAGGTAATGGAGTAAACGGATTTACATTAAACCCAGCAATCGGAACTTTTTACTTATCACACCCTAATATTAAATTTCCTGAAAAAGGAAATATTTATTCGATAAACGAAGGGAACTACGTCCACTTTCCGCAAGGGGTAAAAGAATATTTAAAATATTGTCAAGAAGAAAAAGAAAACAGACCTTATACTTCTCGCTATATCGGCTCGTTAGTTTCTGACTTTCATAGAAATATGTTTAAAGGCGGAATTTACATGTACCCAACAAGTACTATTGGTCCTAAAGGAAAGTTACGTTTATTATACGAATGCAACCCAATGGCTTTTATTGCCGAACAAGCTGGAGGAAAAGCAACTGATGGTTATAAAAGAATTTTAGATTTAACACCTACCGAACTACACCAAAGAGTACCTTTTTTCTGCGGTAGTGAAAAGATGGTTGAAAAAGCTGAAGCTTTTATGGCTAAGTATCCTGAAGACGAAAATTATTAATATCATAACATTTATTTATACCAAAATAAATTATCGATAAGGCAAACAGTTGTTTGCCTTATTTTTTTGAATTAAATTTACACTTACATAAACGAATAATTAACTTATTAAAAAACATACAATTATGGCTTTTAACTTACCAGAATTAGGATATGCTTATGATGCATTAGAACCAAATATAGATGCAAGAACTATGGAAATTCACCATAGTAAACACCACAACGGATATACTACTAAATTAAATGCTGCTGTTGCAGGAACAGATTTAGAAGGAAAATCTATCGAAGATATTCTTGCTAATTTAGATATGAGCAACGGAGCTGTTCGTAATAACGGAGGTGGATTTTACAATCACTCTTTATTCTGGACAGTTATGAACCCAGAAGACAGAGGGTATTTATCTGGAGATTTAAAAGATGCTATTGAAGCCGAATTTGGATCTAAAGAAGCTTTTATCGATGCTTTTTCTAAAGCCGCAGCTACTCAATTCGGATCAGGATGGGCATGGTTATGTGTACACCCTGGTGGTAAAGTAGAGGTTTGCTCTACTCCAAACCAAGATAACCCATTAATGCCAGGTGTAACTTGTGGCGGAACTCCAATTTTAGGATTAGATGTTTGGGAACATGCTTATTATTTAAACTACCAAAACCGTCGTCCTGATTATATTGATGCTTTCTTTAAAGTAATCAACTGGAACGAGGTTGAAAAGAGATATGCAGAAGCTAAATAGTAACGCTGTTACTTTTTACATCTCAGTCTTATGAAAAATAAAAATCCGAAATTTTTAATTTCGGATTTTTTATCTTTAAACTTTCTGAAACCATAAGTTCCCAACTCTTTCTTCAAAGCTTTTTTCTTTAAGGGGTAAAACTACACTTTCAAATAATTCAAGTAAATCTTCTGTATGATTCTCAGAGCATAATTTTACTAGATTAAAATACACAAATGAGCTCCACAATACTGCTTTAAGTATTGTTTTTGATTCATCCCACATTCGTATTTCAACTATTAAATTTTTACTACCGTAATTAATTAATTGAGAATCTATTATTACTGTTTCCATTAAAGTTGCAGGCTTTAAATAAGCAACTTGGTGTGTTGCAACCACCCAACTCTTGCCAGTTTTTTTTCCGTGTTTATAAATATCTAAATCATAATTATCAATTAACTGATCTTCTCTGGCATTGATAAGATAATCAAAATAAGCGGCATTATTTAAATGATTAAAAGGGTCACAATCTTGAAATCTTATTTTTGTTTTACTCTCTAAAATTTTTGGTAAATCCATTACATTTCATATTTATTAAAATATACCGATTGGTATATTTTTGATTAAAAAAATAGTTAGCGTTTTAATTGTTCTTTTATAATTTGACTGATTGTTTCAGATAAATCAATAAGATAGCTATCATCTTTCATTACGTATGACATATACACAGCACCTTCTATCATGTAAAAAAAACGTTTAGCGTACAACATGCTATCAATTGAATCTTTTATTTCATTAGAAGCCTTACCCATATCAATTAAGTGTGCGAAGCGATCTAAAATTTTATAATTGTACGACTGAACCAATTTAGATATATTATTATCTTGATTGTCAGAATCTATCCCAATATTTAAAATAGGGCAACCACCAAATTGTTTATTATAATGATAATATTTTTTATAAAAAGAAGCTACGTTTAATAACATAGCTAAAGGAGTTTCTCCTTTATTAACCTCTTTATTTAAATCTTTTAAAACTCTCCTTACCGAAAACTTAAAAGCTTCTGATGCTAAATTCTCTTTATTTTCAAAATGACCATAAACAGCACCTTTTGTTAAACCAGTTTCTTTTGTTATTATTGATAAACTCGTAGCAGCATACCCATTTTTATTAAAAATAGGAGCAACTGTTTCTATTATAAAAGCCTTTGTTTTTTCTGATTTAGACACAAAAATAAATTATATAACAAATATATCTAAAATATACTTATTGGTATATTTTTTTAAAAAAAACTTTATTCCAATAATTGGAATAAAGTTTTCGTTTTATTAAATAGTAATTACACCAATTTTGTTAATGCCATTATAGTTCCTAAATGAATTCCTTCATGTAAATTATTAAAAGAAATTGCTGTTTCAATAGAATCTAACGTAAAACCAAGACTTGTTTCATATGCATTAAATTCGGTAAAAATACCAGCCTCATAATCTTCTTGTAATGTATCTGGCAAGCCTATTAATAGTTCTTTTACTTCTTCAAACTCTTCCTCTGTAAATGTTTTTGTTGGTAAAGTTCCTTTTTTATGGGTTTCTATTAACTCATCAGAAGCTAAACAATTTAATCCTGATAATTTATAATTCAATAATTGTTGTGTAACTACCAAATGAGCAACATTCCATGCAATATTATTTTTAAAACCTTCAGGTATTGTATGTAATTGCTCTATTGATAAATTATCGACTTTTTTAAGAACTAATGCTCTCGATTTTTTTAAAATTTCAAATTGCTTGTTCATTATTCTACTTATTTTAGCATTGACCAAAGATAATTATTAAACTATGAAGAAAGTATATTTTTTACAAACTTGTGATACCTGCCGACGTATATTGAAAGAAGTAAATATTGACGGATTTGAAAAACAAGAAATAAAATCAACTCCGGTAACTGTTACTCAATTAGAAGAAATGCGAAAATTAACCGATAGTTACGAAAGTTTATTTAACAAGAGAGCCAAATTATACAAAGAGCGCGATTTAAAAAACCAAACATTAAGTGAAACCGATTATCGACAATTTATTTTAGAAGAGTATACCTTTTTAAAACGTCCAGTTTTTATTGTTGAAGATAAAATCTTTATCGGAAATAGTAAAAAAGTAATCGAAATCTTAAAAGAAAGATTAAATAAACTTTAAAAGCGTACTTATTTTTACTTTATTTTCAATAAAAAAAACAAAAAACTACCATAAACATATAATGGAAATATGTTCTTGGTAGTCTTTAAATTATATATTATTAACTAACGGGGGACTAATCAATAAATAGGGAGTTTAATTAATTGGGGGATTAATTAAATGAGGGTATTTAATAACTTCGGCACAAATATATACTTAATAAAAGCGTAAAATTGGGTTGTAGTAGTTTTGATGTATCTAATACAGCTTCCTTTTTACAAAAAAACTATTTGTAGTATAATAGTCTATCAATAATGGCTAGTTTACACTAGAATACTGTCCGTTTAATATGATACATAAGGTATCGTTGATTAAAAAATATGCTTTATCTTATTATCATTATACATAATCTAACCATACAAAAAACTACCAGCACATAAGGGAAATATGTTCTTGGTAGTTTTTAAATTATACATTATTAACTAACGGGGGATTAATCAATAAAAAAGGGGATTTAATTAATTGGGGAATTAATTAAATGAAGTTATTTAATAATGGGTATTTAATAACTTCGGTACAAATATATACTCAATAAAAGTGTTAAATTGGTTTGTAGTAGTTTTGATGTACTTATTGTAGTATATACACCGTAATTAAACAATAAATATTTTTCATGTAGTAAAAAAATCTACTTCAACTACTAGATATGTTTTGATGCCAGACATAATAATAAAAGCATATACCTCTTTTTTTAAGAAATTAAATGTAATATTAAATAAAAAAGCTTCAAAATCTTTACGATTATGAAGCTTTTTAAGTTGGCCTACAAGGACTCGAACCTTGAATGTCGGTACCAAAAACCGGTGTGTTACCAATTACACCATAGGCCAATAAGTTATTGCAAATATAAAAACAATGTTTTAAAATTAAAAAACATTCATCTGTTTTTATAAAAAATCCTTACGGATTTCGTAAGGATTAAGTTGGCCTACAAGGACTCGAACCTTGAATGTCGGTACCAAAAACCGGTGTGTTACCAATTACACCATAGGCCA